>NZ_DFMZ01000110.1:6954-18950 GCF_002375825.1 Aneurinibacillus sp. UBA3580 | reverse complement strand
AGAAAAAGGCCTTCGCCTTTTTCACCATTAAAATCCTCTCTTCATTCCTTTCTCTCTTTTCCCTCGTACCACAAAAGTCAGCCGCCTTTCCCACGATTTTCATGTCGGGGTTGCGGCTGAGATGCCATGGTGGTTTTTTTATAGCGTACGACCGGTGCTTTCGATGGAGAGTACGCTCGAAGCTATCAGCTTTTTCTTCAGGAAATGAAGATAGAGCACGAAACCGAGCAGAACCAGACCGACCGTCACAATCGAGACGGGAGCGGTGACGCCTGCTCTGGTTGCGCCTGTATAGATGCCCATGCCGATCAGCATCATCGTATTGTTAATGAAATTCTGTACTGCGATTGCTTTCCCTGTCCCGCTTAATTTATGTCCTTCATCCTGCAGCACCGTATTCATCGGTACGATAAATGCGCCACCCATAAAGCCGATCGCCATCAGCACCGCAATTGTCAGATACAGATCGGACATGAAAACCGAAGCAACGACAAGGAGAGCCATCATGAGGCCATACAGGTATGAGCGATAATACTTGTGCGCCGGGATTAAATACGGGGTCGCAAGCGAGCCGATAATGATACCTACGCCCGTTACAGCGACAAGCATCGAAATTTTGTCCAGCGACGTGATGCCCAGCATGAGCGGAATCCAGGCAATAAATGCAAAGCGGAGCACCGTGGATGACATCCAGAATGAACTGGTACCTACCAGGGAGAACCGGCATTTTGGATTCGAGAAGAACAGCTTCACATCAGAAATAAAGTTCCTAAGCGCTCGGTTATAGCGAATGGATGAATTGCCTCCCGTCCTGGGGATTGCGAATGTTCCGGCGATGGAGACGAGGTATAGTCCGATACAGACGGCCATCGACCAGAACAGCGAGTATTCCGCAAGCATCCCTCCCGCTACTGACCCGGCGAGAATAGCAAAAATTGTATATCCTTCAATTTTGCCGTTTGCCTTGAGCAGAGCCTCTTTGCTGTTAGTCAGCTCGGGTAGAATACCGTATTTGGCCGGGCTGTATGTTACGGCACCGATACCGACCACCAGATAGCTAAGTACCGGTGAGAGTCCGGTCATCATCAGAAGAATGCCGATAGCTTTGACGGTATTGCCCACAAGCAGAACCCAGGACTTGGCGTTACGGTCGGCGAATGGCCCGACGAATGGAGCGCATACGACATACGCCAGCAGAAACGCTGATTGGACCAGCCCGATATAGAAACCGGGATACCCCTCCTGGCGCATGATGGCAAGCACGATAAAGATAATCATGTTGTCCGCAAAAGCGGACAGAAACTGTGTAAAATACAGAGCTTGCAGCGGTGGGATTCGCATCATTCGTTTCCTTTCTCAGGACTTTACCCATTGTTTTAATGTGACGTAATCGACGCTGCCGCTGCCGAGCAGAGGCAGCGGTTTCATGTGCTGAATCTTTGAAGACAGCAACAGCGGATCGGCCATCGCCATTTCTTTCCTTTATTTCTTTTTTATATTTTAGAAAATTATACCAACCAACCTATCTGCCTACAACTCTTTTCCGCATATGAATCGAAAGTTTGTAATTTTGAAATATTAAATGTTACCTGCTATATTGCATGAAAAAAAGACGAGAGTTTATACATTCAACTCTCGTCTTTTTTTCATTCTAATTTAAAATAGAAAGAATGTAAGACGTAAACATAATCCAAATCAAATCCAGACAGGCCAGCACAATGGTTGTGATGGAAAGCTCCAGGAAAAATGAATTATGGGCCAGATATTTCCGGATAGGCGCGATGGTCGAAGCTGCCAATACAAGGCCGGTTAGCACTGTGCCCCATTCCAGAAAAACGAGCAACGTACTGTATGATGTAAATGAAGAGAAGAAAGACAGCAAGGAAAATAATAAGGAACAAAAGACCAAGAGAAGACTGATGAGAGTTCTGGCGGATACTTTTTTTTCTATAAGATCCACGCGAGCCATGTGACTCCTTCCCCCTTTTATAATATATAATTTTTCTCTATTACATTACCCCTTTATTTAGTAATATAAAACATATTATGGTAGTGTTTTTAAATAATAGGACATAGGTATGGAGGAGGGGGAAAGGTATGAGAGAAGTCGCAAAATCTCAATGGATTTTCAGCCGCAACCCCGACATGAAAATGAGGAGAAGGGCGGCTGACTTTTGAGGTACGAAGGAAAAGAGAGGAAAGAATGAAGAGAGGATTTTAATGTAGAAAAAGGCGAACGCCTTTTTCTTCCCTGGATCTTCTTTCCTCTTTCCTCTCCTTCTTTCCTCACGATTTTCACAGAAAAGATATGCCGGTTAACCTGGCATGTCTCCTTCTTCTTTTTTTGAAGCAACACCGGCGGTCAGGCAGAAACGCATCGCTTCTTCAACCGGTGTATCGATAAATTCCACCCGTTCGCGCGGATAGAGACGCAGCTCACCGCTGACCTGCAGTGCATGTGGCACGTAGACTGCGATATAAGACGTATGCAGATGAAAAGCGGTAACGTCTTCCGTAGTGAGAAACCCAATCCGTTTTCCTCCGTCTTCGTGCGTAACAAGCACAACCTGAGAAAAGGCCCGCTTTTCTCCAATAAGAGAATGTATAGTATCTTTCACCATGCTATAAATTGTTTTTAAGCCGGGAAAACGCGCGATTAATCGCTCCGTCCATTCAAGCAGCTTGCGGCTCAGCCAGAGCTGGCTTATGAATCCGATGGCGATAAGAAGCGTAACCGTGACTATGACACCCAATCCCGTAATCGGAGGCAAATTCATGGACAGTAGAATTTGCTTGCCGAGACTGTCTACAAGCTTGAAGATATAGACCAGAATATAGAGGGTAATGCCGATAGGCGCCATTACGAGCAGGCCGTTTAAAAACCAGGTTACTAATCGTTTCATACAGGACATAGTCTCCTTCTCAGAAATATCGGCATAAGCATATCATTTTTTCTTGCCTTTCGCATCCTGAAAAGCAAAAGTATCTGGTAGTCACAGTATATTGTGACTGGATGACATACTATTCTGCGTTATAATAGTAATGAATATACAGTCCTTACAGAGTTTACAAGTCGAAGGAGAGAAAGAGACATGCGCCATGTTAGTTTAGATAGCCTGGAAGCGGGGCAGGTTTTGGCCAAAAGCATTTATGCAAGTGACGGACGAACGCTGCTGAGCCAGGGAGTGTTGCTGACGCCGGGAATGGTAAATAAGCTGCACCGCATCGGCGTCACCATGGTTTATATAGAGGACAGCCGATTTGAAGACATCAAAGTGGAAGAAGTAGTTTCAGAGGAAACGCGCCGTGAAGCGATTTCTCATGTCTCCAATATATTGGAATGCGTACAGGAAGGCAAAAACTTTGACACAACGGCCGTGTCCAAAACGATGACGAATATCATTGAAGAGATTCTGGCACAGAAAGATGTAATGCTCAATCTCGATGATATTCGCACAAAAGACAACTATCTTTTTATCCATTCATTGAATGTCTGTATCATGTCTACCATTATCGGCATCAATCTGGGATACAGCGTCACCAAGCTTAAAGAGCTGGCTCTGGGCGCTCTGCTGCATGATATCGGAAAGGTTATCAAAAATACGGACGATCCGCTCAAACGGTATAGCCAGGAGGGAGATCACCACGCCTGGGTCGGCTTTAACGTACTGCGCAAACGCCATGAGTTGAGTCTATCAAGCGCGCATATCGCCCTGCAGCATCATGAGCATGTGGACGGGACAGGGGAGCCGCGCAACCTTAAGGGGCCAGAAATTCATGAATACGCAAAAATTGTGGCCGTTACGAATTTCTACGATAATTTGATTTCCCCTTTTGCGCCGGAGCCGACGCTGCTGCCGTATCAGGCGAACGAATATTTGATGGGGTTGGCCGGTAAGAAGTTCGACCATAACATTGTTATTCAGTTTTTGCGTTCGATTGCCATGTATCCGACCGGGAGTTCCGTTCAGCTCAGCACCGGAGAAATCGGAGTAGTAGTCGGTCAGCATAAAGGATTGCCGTCACGTCCCTTAGTCCGCGTATTTAAAGAAACCGGATCGTCTGAGCGGGATAAATTCGCCTATGATCACACTGAAGTGAAAGAGTATGATTTGGCCAAAGAGACGACAGTATTTATCCGCTCGATTTTAAAATCATAGTTTGCGGTTGCACCACCGTACTGTATGGTTCAGTGGTTTTTGTATTTACAAAACGATTGTATGATTCTATACTTTTCAGAAAATATGAAAATTAACGGGAGAAAAGGAGTCAGGAACATGGTAATTGACATCAAAAATGTAAGCTGGAAGCGTGGCAATACATATATATTGAAGGATGTGACATGGTCCGTACAATCGGGTGAGCACTGGGTCATTATGGGGTTGAACGGCTCAGGGAAAACATCGCTGCTTAATATTATTAACGGATATATGTGGCCGACAAAAGGCGAAGTGAGTGTATTGGGCAAGAAGTTTGGCGAATATGACTTGCGTAAACTGCGCCAGTCCATTGGCTGGGTCAGCTCTTCCATGCAGGAGAAACTGTATAAAAACGAAACGGTGGAAAATATCGTGCTAAGCGGCAAGGTGGCTTCCATGGGATTGCTCTACGAAGAGCCAGAAGCGGCCGATTATGAGAAAGCATACCAACTGCTTGAGCAGATGGGATGCCTGGGGATGGAAAAACGCATATATGAAAGCCTTTCGCAGGGAGAGAAACAGCGTGTGCTCATTGCAAGAGCATTAATGGCCTCGCCTAAGCTGCTCATTCTGGACGAGCCGGCTACGGGACTTGATATTTTTGCGCGCGAGCAACTGCTGGAGCGGATTCAAGATATGGGAAGCCAGCCGGAAGGGCCGACGATGATCTACGTATCTCACCATATTGAAGAGATTGTGCCTGTTTTTCGCCATGTACTGCTTTTGAAGGAAGGGCAGGTATACGGCGCGGGTCTTACACAGGAGTTGATGAATGCAGAGAACTTATCCAGCTTCTTTGGTACCGAAGTGGATGTAGCATGGCGCAACAAGCGGGCCTGGATGCAGATGGCATAACGGAGAGGGAGAAGAAAAAGAAATGGGATCAGACGTCAAAATAACGAATGATATTGCGGGAGAGCTAAGAAAGATGATTGATGCTGACCGTGTCACGATCAATCCAAACGTATTGGAGCAGCATGGAAAAGATGAATCATACCATACACCGCGCCTTCCGGATGTGGTGGTATTTCCGAAAACGACAGAAGAAGTAAGTCGAATCGCCGAGTGGGCTAATGCACATCGTGTTCCTATTGTTCCATTCGGCGTCGGCTCCGGGATGGAAGGGCAGGTTATTCCGCAGCAGGGCGGTATTTCACTCGATTTTGGGCTGATGAACCGGGTGCTTGAAGTGCGGCCACAGGACTTTCTTGTGCGTGTGCAGCCGGGGGTAACCCGTATGCAGTTGAATAAAGAATTGAAGAAATACGGTCTCTTCTTTTCGGTAGATCCGGGAGCCGATGCGACGATTGGCGGGATGGCCGCAACGAATGCAAGCGGGACGACGTCGGTACGCTACGGCGTTATGCGTGACCAGGTGCGGGATATGGAAGTAGTACTGGCGGATGGCAGGGTGATTCGTACCGGCAGTATGGCTGCAAAATCATCATCGGGCTATCATCTAAACGGATTATTCATCGGATCGGAGGGAACGCTTGGCATATTTACCGAGCTCACGCTGCGTCTGTATGGCATTCCGGAAGCGTCTGTTACGGCACGGGCCAGTTTTCCGGCCGTAGCGAACGCAGTGGAAGCAGCCTGCGCGATTATGGGAGCCGCCATTCCGGTTGCACGCATGGAGCTTATCGATGGTCGTTCTATTCGGCAGGTAAATGCGTATAAAGGAACGGATTATCCGGAGTTTCCTACCTTATTTTTTGAGTTTCACGGGAACGAAGCAGGTCTTGCCTGTGACATTGCATTTGCGAGAGAAATTGTAGAGGATCACGGTTGTGGCGACTTCCTATTTGAAACCGATTCACTGAAACAAACGGCATTGTGGGAAGCACGTCATCACTTGGCCTATGCGTTTCTGCATGGATATCCGGGCAGGAAAGCAATGACGACCGACGTTTGTTTGCCCCTCTCTGAGCTTGCAGGCGCCATTGACCACGCACGGGAGCTTATCGAGCGAACGGGCATGGTCGGAGGTATCGTCGGACATGTCGGAGACGGGAATTTTCATTCGCTGTTGATGGTACATCCGAACAATCCCGCCGATTTGGAACAGGCGGAGGCGGTGAATACGGAGATTGTAGGCTATGCGCTGAGTCGGGGCGGCACATGTACGGGAGAGCACGGTGTCGGTCTGGGCAAGGCGAAATATCAGCGACAAGAGCACGGTGACGCGCTCGATGTTATGTATGCAATGAAGCAAACGCTTGATCCGCATAACATTTTAAACCCGGGCAAGATTTTCATCTTTTAAAGCAATACAGAGTTAGTGTATAATAAATTATCAGAAAAAAACAACAAGTTAAAAAGGGGAGTTATTCATGAAACAGAGATCGCGCACACTGGGTGTATGGTTTCTTTTGTTGTGCCTGCTATTGGCGGCCTGCGGCGCTAAGACGACATCCGATCAGCAGCAAGATTCAAGCGGCGGGCAAAAAGCAGGACAGGCCAAGGAAAAAGTACAAATCGGCATTACGCAGATCATTGAGCATCCGGCTCTCGATGCCGCCCGTGAAGGCTTTATCAAAGCGCTGAAAGATAACGGCTACGAAGACGCCGAAATTGATTATCAATCTGCACAGGGAGACCCGAGCACAGTCGCTTCTATCGCGCAGAAATTTGCGGCTGATAAGAAAGACGCTATTCTGGCCATTTCTACGCCGAGTGCGCAGGCAATGGTAAAGGCAACACAGAATACCGACATCCCGGTTTTCTTTACGGCAATTACCGATCCGCTGAGCGCCAAGCTGGTGGACAATTTGGAGAAGCCGGGTAAAAATGTTACCGGTTACTCCGACACCCATCCGGAGACCATCACAAAGCTTGTGAAGCTGATTAAAGAGCTGAAGCCGGATACGAAGAATGTAGGCATTATCTACAATTCCGGTGAAGCGAATTCTGTGGTGAATGTAGAGAACGCCAGGAAAGCGCTCCAGGCAAACGGAATGAAAGCGGTAGAGGTAAACGCTAGCAACACCACGGAAGTTAAGCAGGCGGCCGACTCGCTGGTAGGTAAAGCGGATGTTATCTATGTGCCGAAGGATAACACGGCGGTTGCGGCGCTGAAAACGATTGTGCAGGTAGCGGAAAAAAATAAAATTCCGATGTTTGTAGGCGAAATGGATTCGGTACGTAATGGAGGATTCGCCGGTTTCGGGGCGGATTACCATGATCTTGGCTATCAAACAGGTCTGATGGCGGTGAAAGTGTTGAAAGGCGAAGCAAAACCAGGTGATATCCCGGTTGGCTTCCCGAAAGAGCTGAATCTTGGAGTTAATAAAGAAGCTGCCGCTAATGAAGGTATCGATCTTGAAAAGATCAAGCCAATTATCGAAAAGTATAACCCGGTCTACTACGAAAAAACCGAGAAAAAATAAAGAGCAGAAAGAGCCGCTGGCGCAGGATGGCGGCTCTTTCTTTGTTTTTAAAAATGAATTTTGAATTTGAGAAATCCGGCTTTGCGCAGAGATTCGAAAATGATCACAAGTGCGGGACCGAGAATTAATCCAATAAAGCCGAGCAGTTGAAAGCCGATATACAGGCTGATCAGCGCGGCCAGCGCACTGATGCCGAGGCTTGATCCGAGCACCTTCGGCTCAATTGTGCGCCGGATAACCGTAATGACGATAAACAAGATAATAAGCCCAATCGCAAGGCGCGAATCGCCAGTGGCGAAGCTGTATAGCGCCCATGGTACAAGAAATGATCCGGTACCAAGAATCGGGAGAATATCAACAATCACAATAATCAAGGAAAGCAGAAGCGCGTACTTCACTCCCAGAATGAGCAGACCGATTAATGCCAGCACATATGTAAGCAGGCTGAGAATGACCTGTGCACGAAGAAATCCGACGGTTGCGCGAAACAACTGGGTCATGACCAGCTCTACCTTCTCCCGCGCCGAATCGGTGAACAGATTCAGGAAGTTTTGGTGCAGGCGAGGCAGGTCAAGGCTGATTAAGAACAGCGCTACCAAATAAATAATAGACACGATAAGAAAGCCCGGAATCGTGGCGACACCGCCAAGCAGCACTTTGGTTATCGTAGTGGCAGCGTTGGTGGCCGAGTTTTTCAATGCTGCCACTACATCTTGAACAGTTGTCGCAGTATCAAAAGGGAGTGAACCCGCGAACGTCTCCCATTTCCACATAGATTGCTCAAAAAATTCCATCACTTTCGTGGAGAATGCGGGAAGTCTCTCCGACAATTCTACGCTTTGTACCACAAGGATGGAACCGATCCGGTATCCGCCCAGGCCGAACACAGCAAAGAACAGCAGGAACGTCAGCGTTACAGCCACGAGGCGGCTCACATTCAGGGTGCGCATCAGCGCTTTGACAATCGGTTCAAGAAAAATTGCGGTTAAGAGCGCCAGAACAAACGGAATAGCATACGGGATAATGAATACTGCAAGGGCCAGAATGATGAGCCACAAAAGCGTTTTGCGAATAGTCGCCATGTCTTCTACTCCACTTCATCTAGTTTCTTTGGTTTCCAGTCTCTGACACCGTTATCTTCTATGATGCCCAGCGTGACATCGGTGATGCCCGGCTTCTTCAGCAGCATATTGACGATTTTTTCTTCGACAATACGGGGGCTGCCACGTCGATTAAGCCAAGCATATTATCGTAGCCAAAACGGAATGCCACGCCAATTATTAGGAAACCAATAATAATTGTAGCAATTCCATCCAATTCTTTAAAGGTGGTAAATTGACTTACCATGACAGCATGCCCAGGGTTCCTTATGCCGGCTATCTACCACATCCTTTTTCTACAAGAAAGTTACCCGTTTTGGTTACATTAAAAACAGCAGGAGGCAAAACGGCGGAATGCTGTTATAATTGACATAAGCGGTTTAATTTTATATGAGGTGCAAAATAACATGAAGTCACAAGCAAATTCGAGCATGCAGGAATTTCTCGCGCGGGCGGAGCGTATGGGCATTAAAGTCCAAATTCGCTCGAATAATCTCGATACGTTGTTTAGCGAGCCGGGGCGAAGCAAGGCGCGCGAGACAAGACCTCATGCCGTAAAGCTGTTTACGCATAACGACACGGACGGCGTCAGCTGTGGTATTCTAGGGAAGCTGGCGTTTGGAGATGATATCCAGATCGATTACTGTAGTTACGATGATATCAATGATAAAGTCGGCAAGTTTCTTACACTGCATCTGGATAAATATGACAAAGTTTTTATCACCGATATTTCGGTAAACGAAGAAATTGCAGCCCGGATTGAAGGGATGGGGGCACGTTATAAAAGTAAATTCCTTCTGCTTGACCACCACCAGACTGCGGATTGGCTCAACCGGTACGAATGGGCGCAGGTAACGGTAGAGAAAGACGGCGTGAGAGAAAGCGGCACGACGCTTTTTCATACATACTTGACGGAAGCGGGATTTCTTGCGAACAGTGAAGAGTTGATGAGATACGTTGAACTGGTAAGGCAGTATGATACATGGGACTGGAAAGAGAACGGAAACCAGCATGCGAAGCAGTTGAATGACTTATTTTACATTCTCGGACGGGAACGATTTTTCCGGCGTTTTACAGCGGATTGCTCTCCGAATTTCACGGATACGGAAGCGATGCTTCTGGAAATTGAACAGGAAAAAATCGAAAAATACATAAAAGGAAAAGCGAAAGATATCTATGTGCAGACTATCCATGGCTATAGAGCGGGCATTGTATTTGCCGAACAATATATTTCCGAGCTGGGTAACGCATTGGCGGAACTGAACCCGGAGCTTGACTTCATTGCTATTGTGAACCTGTCGCGTGTCATCAGCTACCGTACGATTAAAGAAGAGATAAATCTGGGAGAGGTTGCCGCCATCTTTGGCGGCGGCGGACATGCGAAAGCGGCCGGCAGTCCGGTCCCGAAAGAAGTAAGGCAGGCTGTTACCGATTTGCTGTTTGCCTTTCCTGTTGCATAAAACGTGAAAAACTGCCGTCTGCTTCTGTGTAGAGAAGCGGCGGCAGTTTTTTGCTTCCAGAGAATGCCTGTACCTGGAAAGTTTTATTTGGGTACGCTGATTACTTTTACCTGTACATCTCGTCTTCCCCAGTTCAGAGCCTCTTTCGTGGTGGAGAAAGCAAGGTCAATTGCGTTGCCTTTGATGGCCCCGCCCGTGTCTTCCGCACGGCATTCTCCATATCCCTCCACCCAGAGAACGGTTCCGAGCGGGATATAATCGGGATCAACAGCCACGATTCCGGGGCGCACTTTTGTGCCGGACTTGGTTGTGCCGGGACCGGTATAACCGGAAGCGTTTGCTGTAAATACCATGCCTTCCTGTACTTTCTTCATTGTGGTACTGCGGGCCGGTTTCTTTTTCCGAACGAGCGCACGGTTGGTTTGGCGCTTCTGTACAGCGGTGACCTCCATGCCCCTGGTTGTCTCCGCCGGCGCCAGGCCGAGCGGCACTAATTCTTTTGCTGAGACTTCTCCGCTATGGTATGAGAAGGTATGGTATGTAAGCGCGGCAGATGACAATAGCACACGCTCGCTTTTCTCTGGGTGTTGAGGAGTTTCAGCAAGAGAATTAATCACATAGATAAAAAGAAACAGCCCGATAATCGGACTTCCCAGCATAAATGACCATTTGTATTCCCTGAAAGTCTTTACAGAACGGAATAAAGAAGTGTGCGGATTCTTTCGCATGAAGACCTCCTTTGGCAAAAGTATGGAAGATGGAGCTGGTTTGCTTGATTGTACCATATGATAGGATAAAAGTCACTATTTATCTGAAAATTTAATCAGGTTATGGTTTTATGAAGAAGGCCAGTCTTCAGGGCTGGGTGATTTTAAAGACCTATGTACATGTTATGTAGAAGGATAATTCATGTGTATAAAAGAGAAAAAAGAATAAGGTGAGGAGGATAAGAACATGATAAAAGTTATAGTTATTGATCCCGGACATGGTGGTCACGACCCGGGGGCTGTAGGCAACGATTTACGGGAAAAAGACCTAACATTAGCTATCGCACAGCGGGCAGCCAATTATCTGCGGGTGAGGGGGGCAGACGTACGTCTTACACGAAACGACGACAGAGTGTTTCACTCTAACAAAGCAGCGGATTTGAATGCACGCGCCGATTTTGCCAATAACCTGCATGCGGATTATTTTGTTTCTATCCACATTAATGCTGGGAGGGGAACCGGTTTCGAGAGCTATATCGTTCCCTGCGTGGTCAACCGGGAAGCCGGCCGGCGCCAGGGCATTCTTCATAGTGAAGTGGCAAGAGTTTTTCATAGCGCGGGACTGCCTGACAGGGGAAAGAAGACGGCAAATTTTGCAGTGTTGCGCCGTACCCGTATGCCGGCCATTCTTCTGGAATGCGGGTTTATTGACCGGACAGAAGACGCGCTGCGGTTAAAAAATCTTGCTTTTTTGGATAATGTAGCACAGGCAATTGCCAGAGGAGCGGCACTGGCGTCCGGCTTGTCGGAAGCAAATCCTGCTTTGTAATTCCTTTTCGTTTGTTTGTAAAGCTGAATATTTGTTAGTATAATAAAAGCTGAAGCAAATTCTTTGCTATTCAATTAATAAACAAGGAAGTTGGTATAGATGGATAAAGCACCTGAAAATACACGAGTGGTCGTGGGAATGTCCGGAGGTGTGGACTCTTCTGTCGCCGCTCTGCTCCTCAAACAACAAGGATACGATGTTATCGGGATTTTTATGAAGAATTGGGATGATACAGATGAATTCGGCCACTGTACGGCCGAAGAGGATTACGAAGATGTGCGTCGGGTTTGCGCCCAGATCGGCATTCCTTAT
>NZ_DFMZ01000110.1:0-6850 GCF_002375825.1 Aneurinibacillus sp. UBA3580 | reverse complement strand
ATTCCTTATTATACGGTGAACTTTGAGAAGGAATACTGGGACCGGGTATTCACGTATTTTCTTGACGAGTATAAGAAAGGACGTACACCGAATCCGGACGTAATGTGCAACAAAGAAATCAAGTTTAGGGCCTTTTTGGATCGGGCACTGGATCTGGGAGCGGACTATGTGGCGACCGGGCATTATGCGCAGGTGGATTTCCATGACGGCGAGTACCGTCTGCTGCGTGGCCTCGATCCGAAAAAAGATCAGAGCTATTTCTTGAATCAACTTGATCAGGATCAACTGTCAAAAACGATGTTCCCGCTCGGTCATCTGCATAAAACCGAGGTGCGGGAGATTGCGCTAAAAGCCGGTCTGGCGACGGCGAAGAAGAAAGACAGCACCGGAATTTGCTTTATCGGGGAGCGCAACTTTAAGGAGTTCTTGAGTTCCTACCTGCCGGCCAATCCAGGCGAAATCCGTTCTGTAGACGGTGAACTGAAGGGGCGTCACGACGGGCTGATGTACTATACGCTCGGTCAGCGTCAGGGATTGGGCATTGGCGGTGGCTCCGGTACGGGAGAGCCATGGTTCGTAGTAGATAAAGATATAGAAAATAATATTCTTTATGTGGCACAAGGAACGGACCATGAGCGATTGTACAGCGACTATTTGGAAGCGACGGACGTACACTGGGTGAGTGGCCGCGAAATGCCGAAGACGTTCCGTTGTACCGCTAAGTTCCGGTACCGTCAGCCGGATCAGGGAGTGACGGTTCATATGGAACCGGGTAACCGCTGCAGAGTTGTGTTTGATGAGCCGCAGCGTGCCATCACGCCGGGACAAGCGGTTGTATTCTACCAGGGGGAAGTCTGTCTGGGTGGCGCAACGATTGACAAAGCGATGAAAAACAGTGAGTTGAGGGCAATTGTATAAATGACATATACGCAAGAGGGTGTCCCAAAGTGGTGGGGCACCCTTCTTTATTGCCATATATACGCATGGAAAACGGTGAGTAATCTATATACTGTATTTCATTTGAGTTCCAACAACCTTTTGAGACAGCCTCTTGTTTTTATGAGGAAAGCGACGGTTGTTTATCGGTGATGAGCTTGCGAAGCACCAGCTGCAGAATTCCGCCATTCTTGTAATAATCAATTTCTACATCCGTATCAAGGCGTACGGTACATTTAAATGTGAAAGTTGAGCCGTCCGGACGCATAGCGTGCACTTCAATCTTCTGACGGGGTTGAACCCTGTCGGTTAATTCCGGAATATCAAACGTCTCTTCGCCGGTAATCCCCAGCGTGTCCGCACCCATTTTTTCCTCGAACTGCAGCGGGAGAACTCCCATGCACACCAGATTGGTACGGTGAATCCGTTCATAGCTCTCTGCGATAACGGCCTTAACGCCCAGCAGCAGCGTACCCTTGGCTGCCCAGTCACGCGAGCTTCCTGTGCCATACTCTTTGCCGCCGATGATCATAAGCGGAATGCCTTCCTCTTTGTATTTCATCGCCGCGTCGTAAATGGACATGACTTCGCCTGTCGGAAGGTATGTTGTAACACCACCCTCGGTACCGGGTGCCAGACGGTTACGGATACGGATATTGGCGAAGGTACCCCGCATCATGACTTCATGATTGCCGCGGCGGGAGCCGTACGAGTTGAAATCGCGTACTTTCACACCTTTCTCCTGCAAGAACTTCCCGGCGGGACTGTCCGGTTTAATGGCACCGGCCGGCGAGATATGGTCTGTAGTGACGGAATCTCCCAGCAATGCCAGCAGGCGTGCACCTTTAATCGGATGGATGCCCGGCACTTCCTGTGAGAAGTCTGCAAAAAACGGAGGTGATTGAATATAGGTGGAATCTTTGTCCCAGTTATAAATCTGGTCTTCCGCTATCTGAATCTCGTTCCATCTTTCATTAAATGCAAGCACGTTGTCGTATTTCTCACGGTACATCTCCGGTGTGATAATCGAGTCAATTACTTGTTGCACTTCTTCTTCACTTGGCCAGATATCGCGCAGATAGACTGGCTCTCCCTGCCCGTTGTGACCGATCGGATCATTGTACATATCAATATCAAACGTGCCGGCCAGTGCATAGGCGACGACAAGCGGTGGCGAAGCCAGATAATTGGCTCTGACGAGCGGATGAATTCTGCCTTCAAAGTTACGGTTTCCGCTGAGTACGGATGTGACGGTCATGTCGTTTTCTGCGACCGCTTTGGCTACTTCCGGGATAAGCGGACCGCTGTTGCCGATGCATGTGGTACAGCCGTAACCTACCGTGTTAAAACCAAGCCTATCCAAATACGGTGTCAGACCCGCATCGTCCAGGTATTGCGTGACAACGCGTGAGCCGGGCGCAAGGCTTGCCTTGACATTTGGATTACGGCGCAAGCCTTTTTCAACCGCCTTCTTTGCCACAAGGCCGGCTCCGATCATAACGGACGGATTCGAAGTGTTCGTACAGCTGGTAATTGCGGCGATGACAACGGAACCGGTACGGAGCGTCGACCTGGTATTATCCGGATAGGTGATGGTCACTTCCTGCTTGATTTTCTCATCGGATAATCCGAATCCGCCTTCTTTAATTGGTGCGCGCAGTATCTTTTCAAATTCTTCTTTCATCTCGGTTAAATCGATGCGATCTTGCGGACGTTTTGGTCCTGCTAATGTTGGAACGACGCTGCCTAAATCGAGCGTAATCACTTCCGAGTAGGCCGGAGCTGGCATATCTTCCGTACGGAATAACCCCTGCGCTCTGGTATACGCTTCTACGAGGGCAATGTGTTCTTCCGAACGTCCCGTTGTGCGAAGATAGCGGAGCGTTTGCTTATCAATTGGAAAATAGCCAGCGGTAGCACCATATTCCGGAGCCATGTTAGCGATAGTGGCCCGGTCTTCAAGCGCCATTGAATCAAGGCCGCTGCCGAAAAACTCGACGAATTTGCCTACAACCCCTTTTTTGCGCAGGATGTTGGTGACGGTGAGCGCCAAATCGGTGGCAGTAGATCCTTCCGGAAGCTCTCCGGTCAGCTCGAAGCCGACGACATGCGGAAGCAGGAAATACATCGGCTGTCCAAGCATGGCCGCTTCTGCTTCAATGCCTCCCACTCCCCAGCCGAGGACGCCGAGACCGTTAATCATCGTCGTATGCGAATCTGTGCCCACGAGCGAGTCAGGCAGCACTTCGGTACCGTTTTCCGTTTCCCGCTTTGTTACAACAGAGGCGAGATATTCAAGGTTAACCTGATGGACGATGCCGACGGAAGGTGGCACGGCACGGAAATTGGTAAACGCCTGGGTAGCCCATCGCAAAAATTTGTAGCGCTCCTGGTTACGCTCAAATTCTTTTTCCATATTGAAACTCAGCGCCGTGTCAGAGCCTGCCCGGTCGACCTGAACGGAGTGGTCGATGACGAGATCGACGGGAATGAGCGGGTTAATTTTCTCCGCTTCCAGACCGAGACGGGAGACGGCGTCCCGCATGGCAGCGAGATCGGCTACGGCCGGAACCCCGGTGAAGTCCTGCAGAATTACGCGGGAAGGAATAAACGGGATTTCGAACATTTCTTCCGGTCTGGCATTCGGATTCCAGTTGGCAATCCGCTTTACGTGTTCTTCCGTAATGGCGCGATTATCCATTGTGCGCAGAGCGGCCTCAAGCAGAATTTTAATGGAAAAAGGCAATTTGGAGACGGTACCGATGCCTTTTTCTTCGAGCGTTTGCAGACGGTAATAATAGGATCCATCATCGAGTCGGGTCCGACATAGTTCCCGCAGCATCTGATTACTATTCATAACAAGTGTCCTCCGTTTTTCCAAAATTTCAAGCCGTTTTTAGTATGCGCGATTCAAAGGCAGATATGAGGGGAAAGGTAACGTATAAAGTAAACCGCTTTTATTATCCTAAAGACTGTAGGCCAAATTCTTTGATAAGGAGGAATGACGGATACATGGATCCGCGTAACAGGCAGGAAATGTCGTTCTTGGAGGATGTGGCGGAAGGTATGGATCGCATGATGGATGAAGGCGGCGGCGTTGTGGATGAGGTATGGGCGTACCATGATCCGGTACAGCGCAATGAGTTAGTCGATGTAGATCAGCACGAACAGTAGGAGTGGACAAAGTGAGTAGGAACCACGGCCGGACAGCCGTGGTTCTTTTTACTGAATGGTGCAGAATATCTCACCAATGGAGAGAAGGAGTTGTATTTTTTTCTTCCTGATAATGTATAATAAAATAAGGCAGACCTTGTACATGAGGCGCAGGACAGTAGACGGAAGAAAGAGAAAACGAATGGCGTAATGAAGGAACTTCAAACTGCTTTAAAATATCGTAACAAATCGTAACCTTCAGGTTTATTACGATGTAGTTTGGTGTTCTCTCGCCCCAGTGAGTGTAGTTTTTTGAAAGGAAAACAGCATGATGAACTGGATTGGGGGAATATGGTAAAGTCACACCCTCGGATGTACCTTCAGTCCGTTGCCCTGTGAGTGTTGAGGAAGAAAGTTCGCCTAGGTTATGGAAACTGAACGCCAAAAACACATGTCCACTCTCCTGATTTGGGCAAGAAGGAAAATTCTCCAAAAGGATGGTTAGTCAGAAATGACTAAAGAATTTGCTTTTGTATTGGATGAGAAAGGAAAGCAACTTTCGCCTACATCTGTAAATAATGCTTGGTATCTTATAAGAAAGAAACGTGCAAAATTGATTCAAAAATACCCTATGGTTATTCAATTAAATAAAACTGTAGATAATGAGGACATTGATGAATCTACATTTCATTGCGGTATTGATGATGGAAGCAAACATGTGGGGATTGCGATCGTCCAGGAATGTAAAACCAAAAATAAAGTAGTATTCAAAGGACAAATCGAACAGCGACAAGATGTTAAGCACTTGATGGATATCAGGCGTGGGTATAGAAGGTATAGACGAAGCCATAAAGGCTATCGTCCTGCGAGGTTTGATAATAGAAGAAATAGCAAAAGAATAGAAAGAATTGCTCCAAGTATCAAACAAAAACGTGACGCAGTATTACGGGTCATTAACAAACTTAAACAATGGATTCGTATATCTAAAATCACTCTTGAAGACGTTATGATTGATATTAGAGTCTTAACAGAAGGAAAGAAATTATACTCATGGCAATACCAGCAATCAAATAGATTGGATGAAAATTTAAGAAAAGCAGTATTATTAAGAGACGACTTCACGTGTATGGAATGTGATAAAACCAATTGTGTACTAGAAGTCCATCATATTGTCCCTAGAAGATTAAAAGGTGCAGATTCGATAAATAATCTTATCACTCTTTGTAGTAAATGCCACGATAAAACAGAAGGTGTAGAAGAACAGTTTATTGAGCGTTATCAGAGTATGATGAAAGGTAAGAATGTAAGAACAGATTATGCTCAACACGTGATGCAAGGGAAGAATTATCTCAGACAAGAGGTAAGCAAAATTGCAGAATTAGAATTAACAACAGGTGGAGATACTGCTAATAAACGAATTGATTGGGGTATAGAAAAGAGTCATAGTAATGATGCTATTATAATTACAGGACTCAAAGTGGACGATGTGAATGTAAAAGAATGGCTGATTCGCCCGATGAGAAGAAAAAGTAAGACAAAAGCTGAGGAAGTAAATGGATTTAAACATAGAGATTTGATTGAATATGTAAAAAGGAATGGTGAAAAATATATTGGATGGATTACGGCAATGTATCCAGAAAAGAAACAATGCAACATTACTACCGTAGATGGAAAAGTTTTAAAAAGATATGGTCTTAAAAATTGTAGATTGCTGTGGAGATTCAATAAAATTTATTGGTTATAGAAAGGAGGTGTCCTGTTCCGAATTGCTACGATTTTTCGGGGCAGGATGTTCTGTGAGTATGACCATATTGAGCGCGGTTATCGGCGTGTTTATGGCAATGATGGTATTCTTCATCCGCATGCGGGCCTCGAAGAAGCCCGCTTCTTTAAAGAAGATTATTTTGCCGCCTTTTTTCATGAGTACAGGTTTTTCCATGTTTTTGTATCCGCCTATGCATGTACACGTCACCTATGCGCTGTTTGCCTTTTTCGTCGGTACGCTGCTATCGTATCCGTTAATCGTTACTTCGAAATTTGAAGTGATAGGCAAGGATATCTATCTGAAAAGATCGAAAGCCTTTGTATTTATTCTGATTGGTCTTGTTTTGCTGCGGCTGGCGTTAAAATCATATGTAGGCATGTATGTAAGTATGGAAGAGACGGCCGGTTTATTTTTCATTCTGGCGTTCGGAATGATTGTGCCATGGCGGATTGCCATGTATGTCGAATATATGAAGCTCCACCGTTCACTCGATGATGACAGCGTTTTAACGTAAGATTCATTCGTAAACAAGGAAAAGCTTGCGAGGCGTGTGCCGACCGTTGCTGTTTCCGTGTGGAGCGTGTGGCCCTTAAGGGAGAGAAAGACCGGCAATTGTCTCCCTCATCGAGGTAGCCGGATGTTTTGCCGGTCCGACCGAAGGGCCACAAAGCGGCTGTTTCGCTTCTTTGCGGAAAAAGCACGAGCGGCCACGTCCGCGAGTTTTTCTCATTGTACAGAAAACCACCATGGCGTCTCAGCTGCAACTCCAACATGAAAATCATGGGAAGGGCGGCTGGCTTTAGTGGTACGAAGAAAAAAAGAAGAAAGAATGAGAAGGAGATTTTAATGTAGAAAAAGGCGAAGGCCTTTTTCTTCCTTAGATCTTTTTTCCTCCCTCTTCTCCTCTTTCTTTCCTCATGATTTTCACAGAAAACCACCATGGCGTTTCAGCCGCAACCCCGACATGAAAATTGTGGGAAAGGCGGCTGACTTTTG
>NZ_DFMZ01000109.1:42179-49733 GCF_002375825.1 Aneurinibacillus sp. UBA3580 | reverse complement strand
AAGGCGAACGCCTTTTTCTTCTCTGGATCTCCTTTCCTCTTTTTCTCCTTCTTTCCTCATGATTTTCACAGAAAAGGTGAAGAATATGAAAAGAAAATGGGTGATGGTGTTTGCTATTTTACTGGCTTCGCTGGTGTTAGCCGCCTGTGGTTCTAAAGGGCAGGAGCAACAGAGCGATACGAAGAACGAGGGCGGCATCGATATATCATTTAAAGCACCGGAGAAGACGGAAGCGGGCAAAAAACTGGAGTATACCATCAATGTGATGAAAAAAGGTCAACCCATCGTAGAGGCTGATGTGGTCGTTCATCTAGAAATGAAGGAGATGGATCACGGCAAGAATGGTTTTCGGGCCAGGATGATTGAACCGGGCGTATATAAAGGCCAGGCCGTTCTGCCGATGGGCGGGGATTGGGTTGCCTATGTAAACGTAAAAACAGCCGGAGAAGAAGTGACCCGGTCATTCGATTTCAAAGCGGAAGGTGACATGATGCTCCCGGAAGAGATGAAAAAGGCAGGATTAAATGAAGACGGATCGCTTGCAAATCCTGATTTTTAACGATGATTATAAAAAGGGTGCATGTGCTTATCTAGATAAGCACATGCACCCTTTTTATGTTTTGGAAGTCGTATATACATATTCGCGGGCCAGCATCTCATCATAAGGTTCATTTGTCCACGGATCTTGCAAATCAGGACCGTCTAACCGTTTAAACCCTATGTTCTTCGTTCGTTTAACTGCTTTCGCAATTCGACTCGGCGTGCATTTCACAATGGGTGACGGTGACGTAAATGAATGCAGATTCTTTGCTGAATAGGTTATGCACGTGTTAATGATTTCATCCCAATTGGCGAAGCTCATAAGCGAGTCCTTCTCCTTTCCTTTTGAAATCTATGCCCGGGCATCCGTCAGCTATTATAAGAAAAGCAGAATCCGGCTGGCCTCCTTTCCCGCCTTTTCCCTTATTATAAAAAAGTGGAAATAAAATAACAATATTTTTTGTAATTTTCTATTAATTTTTACAAATGAAGTCGATATATGTCTTTTTCATATATTTGAAAAACTAACATGCTTTTCAGCCGTAGCTCCGGCATAAAAATAAGGAGAAGGGCGCTGACGGCAGTCCGAAGGAAAAGAGAGAAGAGAACGAGGGGGTGATTTCACTGTGGAAAAAGGCGAAGGTCCTTTTCTTCCCTCGATCTTCTTCTCTTTTCCCCCTTCTCCTTCTTTCTTCAAGATTTCGGCAATTATTCCGTTACCGTTTTACGAGAAGAAGGTGCCATGGCAGATATCATTCCACCAACAAGGATGCCGATAATAGCCGGAATAATCCAGCCCAGTCCCTGGGCCATCAATCCATTCATCAGAGGTAATTGGCTTAATGCTTCTGTTACAGCAGGGAATTTAAGGCCGGCTGCGGCTAAACCATCTAGAATCGAAATAACGGCGGCGCCCATCACGCCTCCCGTGTATACTGCTTTATGCCCCTGGAATAAGCTGTTTGTCAGTGTCAGTCCAATTAAAACAATTGCAATTGGATACAGGGTGACAAGCAGTGGTACAGAAATCTTCAGAATGGTAGAAAGTCCAAAATTGGTAATAACCAGACTAAACAAAATCAGGACGGACAGGACCAAACGGTAGGATAGTCGATTGCCCGTGAGGTATGAGAAGAACTCTGAACTGCTCGATACCAGTCCGACTGCGGTAGTCAGGCAGGCAAACGTAATGGCAAGCGATAGGAGAATAAGCCCCGTATCACCGAGCAACTGCTTTGCCAGAAGCGTAATCAATTGTCCGCCGTTCTCGTACGGACCGACAACATGTCCGCTTGTTGCCCCCAGATACGTAAGACCGACATACAAAAGTCCAAGTCCGGTTACCGCGATTATACCTGATTTGATAATAATTTTAGCCTGCATCTTTTGATCGGTTATTCCGCGTTCGCGTACTATGCTTGCGATGACAATCCCGAATACGAGTGCCGCAAGCGTGTCCATGGTATTATATCCTTCTAAAAATCCTTTTGAGAAGGGATTTTCAAGGGTAGGAGGAGCAAATTCCCCACCGGCCAGCGGAGCCAGCGCTCCCCGGATCAGCAGGATTGCCAGCAGAATAATCATGATTGGTGTAAGAATTTTACCGAATCGGTCCACCAGTTTCCCGGGGTTTAAGCAAAGCCAAAATGTCAGTGCAAAGAAAACGATACTATATATGAATAAACCGATTGCAGATGTTGTGTATCCCTTCGGAAGAAACGGAGCGACACCAATCTCGAATGCAACTGCGCCAGTCCGAGGAATAGCCAGCAAAGGTCCGATCGCCAGATAAGTTAATACGGAGAAAATAACGGAAAACACCGGGTTGACGCGGTTTCCCATCAACCTGACGTTTCCGCCGGCACTTGCCACTGCCGCTACTCCGAGAAGAGGCAGGCCCACGCCAGTAATTAAAAATCCGAGTACGGCTGTCCACATTGCGGGTCCTGCATCATGTCCAAGCGTTGGAGGGAAAATAATATTACCCGCTCCCATAAAGAGCGCAAATGTCATTAATCCAACAGCCCATAATTCTTTGAGTGATAAACCTTGCTTCATAATTGCCTCCTCATTTCAAAACCAACAGAAATAACTGAATTTTTTGTCGTATCTGTCAAACGACCTTCCTATCATATCATATTTTATTTATGAATAAATTATAATGGTGATATTCGAAATAGAAAGTTTATTCTATATTCTTTATAGGAAATACAAGGGAGGGCCACTGTGAGAGAGTAAAGCTTAATAAAAGGCGATGTTCTTTTGTAATGATTTCCAAAAAGCCCGTCCGCTCTTCATTTTCGATGAGGATAGGCTCTTTACGGTGCAGGAAAGCGGGGACTTGTGTGAGTGAAAAGATGATGTTTTCTTCTTCATCATAGAAGCGTACGATTTGATTTTGATTGCAAATACTTAGACTACGAAGGCGGAATGTACGTCCCTGATGAATGCGCCGCCATTCGAAGATGCCTAAGCGGGTCGTCTGATTGTGCTGACGGTAAGCCGGGAGAGGGACGACCGAGAAGTAGAGCGAATGAGGTTGGCTTTTTTCATGCAGCAGGTGGGAAACATGGAGTATTTCGCGCAGTTCGTGCGTAAGATGTAGAAAGCGAATGAATGCCATACAGGACAAACTCCTTTGTTTTATCGTTATCATTTAGTATGTCCTGAGCGTGGAGAGAACAAACAAAGAAGATGAGTGACAGGCGAAAAACAATTATGAATTTTTAAACATTATGGATTGGCGAAATAATACTGGGTTCATTGTAACAAATTTGTTACAATTGCTGTAATAGGGAAGAGAAATCTTAAAGGTTGGAGGGTATCTTATGCCAGAGACTCAGTTGAAAGAAATCTGTGAGGAGTCCTATAACAGACTGAAGAAAGTTTGCATGGAACTGGAGAAATTTCTGAATAGCACGACGCTGAATCAATTGGTACAAACTTCTTCGAACCCTGAGCAGTACGAGTCGTATTACCGGGACTACTTATCCGATTTTCGCCATCTTCTCGTTAACTGTGAAAACGCCTGCGAGAAGTTGGGCATCTGTCTGCGCCGCGCCCGCTTTAACAAGGAATTCGCGCAAGAAGTTCTCTATTCTGTGTATCACACATGCGTAAATCTATTCTTCTACCCGAAGGGAGAAGTATATGAAGAGGACGGCCGCAACTCATACACGGGCCGTGATGCGATTATCTTCCATAAGGAAGTGACGCCTGAGTTGAAAGAGCTGACTCTGTCACTTTCGAAAGTGTTCGAATATCTGCGCGATGAACTGCAATATTATGAGACAGATTATGTAACGATGAAGCGCATGAGCACTGCGCGTTAATTCAAATAATGTTAACTGCAAATCCCCCGCTGACGTAAAACAACGGGGGATTTTTTGTGTCTGTGGATAAAATATACATCCATGCAAAGGAAAATCAAACGGAGAAAAAGGAAGCCATTTCTATAGTTGAAGAAAAAATCGGGTGTCTTTTTCCTGTTATTTTCCACTGGCTACATGAACAAATCCCTCAACTGTTCAAAAAGCCCGTTGTTCTCTCTTTGCTGTGGTTTTTTTTGTACCGGGGGGGACGGCCTCGTTGCGTTTTGCATCTGTACACCGGCAAGATGGAGGGCATAAGGAACGTCGATAATCCCGTAACCATAGTTATGATCCCAGCCTAAGGGGCCGGCATCACGTGTTGCGTTCCGCATAATTTTCATTACTTCGGCGTTGCTCAAATCCGGATTCAGCGAACGGATGAGACCAGCCAGACCGGCAACGTGCGGACAGGCCATCGAGGTTCCAGAAAGTGAAGCGTAGTCGCTTTGCGTGTATGTGCTTGCGATATCTACCCCCGGTGCAGCTACGTCAATATAAGAACCGAAGTTGGAGAATTCAGCTTGTTGTCCATTCCAATCTACGGCCGCCACGCTGAGAACTTCCGGATAAGCGGCGGGAAAACTCGGCTGGGATGTGTGATCGTTACCGCTGGCTGCCACCATTACGACGTTTTTGCGAAACGCATATTTGATGGCGTCATGCAATACATTCGACGGATGATAATTGCCTACGCTCATGTTAATAACCTTGGCCCCGTGATCCGTTGCCCAGATAATGCCCTGTGCGATGTCGAATGAGGAGCCGCTTCCATCACTGCCGATACCTTTAATGGGCATGATTTTATTGTTCCAGGCAATGCCTGCGATGCCTTCGCCGTTGTTTGTGTTTGCCGCGATGATACCGGAGACGTGGGTGCCATGTCCATTGTCATCCTGCGGACGATTCGTTTTGTTCAGCACATTATAGCCTGGAGCTAGCTTGCCCTGGAATTCAGGGTGCTTCAAATCTATACCCGTATCGATAACCGCGATTACCACGTCGGCTCTCCCCTTACTAATATCCCATGCTTTTTCCATGTTGATAGCAGGCATATTCCACTGGTAGCGCGGATAGAGGGTATCATTCGGCGTGGCGTTCGGAAGCAAGAGGTAGTTCGGCTCCGCGAATTGCACGTCAGAACGCTTGTTGAAATAGGCGATAAGTTCCTCGGTTGATTTGGTGCGTGATTTGAAAATGAAATGCGTACCGGTACCCGCTTTTTTCCATCCGTTAATCGCCGTAAGCGTCTGTTGTAGAGTGGACGGAGACGGAGGTTGTTTAAATTTAACCGTAACCTCCCGCTTCATATAGTGAGTGGTCTGGTTGCTGTTATGGTGGATCGTAATGACATGTTCGCTATTGTTTAACTGGGTACGGGCTTCCTGTACTTCACTGATATAATTGATTCTGTAAAATTTCCCTTGTTGTTGCTTCTGTTGCACAACAGACGGATTTGCAGGCTTAGGTGGCGCTGCGCTGCGCTCGGGCTGGGCGAGCAGAAAATACGCTCCTGCCAAAATCGCAAGGGCGAAGGCGCTGTATTGAGCAAAGCGTCTCATCATCATTCCTCCTTGTTGCAATCACGCGATTAAACATAGCGTTTGGTGTCTGCGCCGATTGTATGAACGGTGGATTTTAACAGGAGAGCCGCATAAAGAAAGATAAAAGAGTTATAAAAAAATCGTAATTTTTTGAAGGTAAACGCTTTATTTTGTCGAATAAATATAGTAAAGTGTTGTATAACAAACCATACTTACTTAAAGTAAAAAGCCCTGTGAAAGGGCTACAACAACCTTAGGATGGGGGTAGAAACCATGACTACCAAAGAAAGACCGCAAGATATTATGATGCTTGATGAAACCGCAAACTTAAAAAATTACGATGAAGCGGTTCGTACTATGGATTGGAAAGAAGTCGAGAAGAACTTTTCATGGCATGAGACAGGCAAAGTGAACATCGTCTATGAAGCCATCGATCGGCATGTAGATAACGGCAACGGTCATAAAGTCGCACTGCTCTACACAGATGGCGAACGCGATGAGCAGTATACGTATGAACAGCTCCGACAGCTTTCCTCCCGGTTCGCTAACGGTTTGAAGGCGAAGGGTGTAAAGAAAGGCGACCGCGTGTTTATTTTTATGCCACGCAGTCCTGAGATGTATATCGCGCTGTTGGGAATTGTACGCATTGGCGCTATTGCCGGTCCGCTTTTCGAAGCGTTTATGGAAGACGCGGTGCGTGACCGCCTGCTTGATAGCGGAGCTGTCGCGGTTGTAACTACGCCGTCTCTTTTAAACCGCATTCCTGTGGATGCGCTTCCAGAATTAAAGCATGTTATCCTGGTCGGTGCCGAGGAGAAAACGGCTGACAATCAAGTGCTATATGAAGAAATGATGGCCGTATCGGATGAGTACACAATCGAGTGGGTAGATCGCGAATCCGGTATGCTGCTGCACTATACGTCCGGATCGACCGGCAAACCGAAAGGCGTATTTCAGGTACATGATGCAATGATTCACCAGTATCTGTCCGGCAAGTGGGTATATGACCTGCGTGAAGGCGATATTTATTGGTGTACAGCTGACCCGGGCTGGGTAACCGGAACTTCGGCGGGGATGTGGGCGCCGTGGTTGAACGGCGTAACCGTGGTATTGCGCGGCGGAAGATTTAAGCCCGCCGACTGGTATGCTACGCTTGAGAAGTACAAAGTCAATGTATGGTTCAGTGCGCCGACAGCGTTCCGTATGCTGATGGGTGAAGGGGACGAGTTGCCGAAGCGTTTTGATATTTCTAATCTTCGCCATATTCTGTCCGCGGGTGAGCCGCTAAATCCTGAAGTCATTCGCTGGGGATTAGATGTGCTAAACCGCCGCATTCACGACAACTGGTGGATGACGGAGACAGGCTCGACGATTTGTGCCAACTATCGCTCCATGCCGATTCGTCCCGGCTCAATGGGCAAACCGCTGCCGGGTATCAAGATGGCGATTATAGACGATGAGGGCAACGAACTCCCGCCAAATACTATGGGGAACTTGGCGATTATGCCGCCATGGCCGGCGATGATGCGCCAGATTTGGAATAACCCGGAGAAATACGAAGAGTATTTCGCGACAGGGTGGTACATGTCCGGCGATTCCGCCTATATGGATGAAGACGGATATTTCTGGTTCGAGGGCCGTGTAGATGATGTAATCAATACATCCGGCGAGCGTGTGGGACCGTTTGAAGTAGAGAGCAAATTAGTGGAACATCCTGGAGTAGCCGAAGCAGGGGTTATCGGGGTGCCTGATCCGGTGCGCGGAGAGATTATTAAGGCGTTCATTACGCTGCGTGCGGGATACGAAGAGAGCGATGAATTGAAAGAAGAAATCCGGTTATTCGTGAAGGAGCGTCTTGCCGCGCATGCAGCACCGCGTCAAATCGAATTCCGCGATAAGCTGCCGAAGACACGTTCCGGCAAAATTATGCGCCGTGTTCTAAAAGCATGGGAGTTGGGTTTGCCGACAGGCGATTTGTCGACAATGGAAGACTAATAAGCAAAGGCGAGAATCCACGATTCTCGCCTTTTTCTGTGAAAATTGTGAGGAAAGAAGGAGAGAAAGAGGAAAGGAGATCCGGGGAAGAAAAAGGCGTTCGCCTT
>NZ_DFMZ01000109.1:23729-42058 GCF_002375825.1 Aneurinibacillus sp. UBA3580 | reverse complement strand
CATTGAAATCCTCTCCTCATTCTTTCCTCTCTTTTCTTTCGTACCGCATTGAAGTCATCCCTTCGTTTTCTTCCCTCTTTTCCCTACTTCTATAGTGATGCGTAGCCTGACTCCGTACGCTGACGCAACAGATGCATGGACTTAATGTAATTCTCCAGAGAGTGGAGCGTATGAATGCCTCGTCGTTCAAGCTCTTCGATGAACGCAAGATACAATTCGGCGGTCATGAACGCATCGCCAAGAGCGGTATGGCGGCCCTCTACTTCAATCTTGTATTGTTGAAGCAGGGTATCAAGTCCGTACGATTGATTGGTCGGCAGCAGGTGATATGCAAGCGTCATCGTATCGATGACCGGATTGTGTATCTTCGCTTTGCACAGCTTTCTCAGTTTACTATTCAAGAAGTTGATATCAAAATCGGCGCAGTGCGCTACCAGATAGCTATCATCGACAAAACGCAGGAACTTATGCAGTACTGGCAGGGGGAGGGGCGCCTCTTGGACGTCTTCATCCGTAATGCCCGTAATCTCCGTAACGATTGGCGGAATAGGTTTGCCCGGATGAATGTACTCGTGAAAAAATTCACTTTCTTGAATCTGTCCATTCTGGATAACAACAGCTCCAATCGAGATGATTTCATCTCCTGCGTACGGGTGGAAGCCGGTTGTCTCCGTATCGAATACAACAAAGCGCATATTTCGCAGATGACGGTCCGGATAGTTATGTTGCTGTACCGATTCACACATGGATTGCACTTCTTGAATTAATTGCGGGTCAAGGGGGAGCTTTTCTTTATACCAGCTTGTCGTGATGTGCTTGAGATATTTACCCAGGGGAAAAGAGTACACCGTGTTCACATCCTTCTTTCTCATTCTATCTCTCCAGTCACTTCTTGGAAACGCTCTCATTTATTTATCATACCATAGAATCAGAATAAGGAACAGATTATTTAGAAAATTTAGATTGACGTTTGTTCCTTGACGTTCACTGTTAAGAGCGGTACGATGAAAGAAAAAACGACCACTGGGGGTGCTGTATGCTGAGAGAAGCGTTCGCTTCGACCCTTAGAACCTGATCCGGTTTGTACCGGCGTAGGGAAGTGGATGGATGCTGCTGCACGGTCGGCTTACTCGACCATGCACAGGAAGCGCCACTCCACGGGGTGGCGTTTTTTTAGGGTATAGGAAAGTATATGTCGCTTTATAGTACTAAAGCGACATATACTTTCCCTCTATTGTAATCGAGGAAAAACTCGCGAGGCGTGTGCCGACTGTTGCTTTTTCTGCGTGGAGCGTGTGGCCCTTAAGGAAGGGAAAGACCGGCAATTGTCTCCCTCCTTGAGATAGCCGGATGTTTTGCCGGTCCGACCGAAGGGCCACAAAGCGGCCGCTTGTCTTCTTTGTGGAAAAAGGACGAGCGGCAACGCCCGCGAGTTTTTCTTAATGCAGGAGGTTCAATTATGAGTATAAAAAAAGCGTTAACGGTGGCCGGTTCGGATAGCGGCGGAGGCGCAGGTATCCAGGCTGATTTGAAAACGTTCCAGGAGCTTGGCGTATACGGTATGTCGGTTTTGACTGCGCTCACGGCCCAGAATACGACAGGTGTGTATGGCGTACATCCGGTTCCTCCGGAGTTTGTGGCACAGCAAATGGATGCCGTGCTGTCGGATCTTGGAACGAATGCAGTAAAAACAGGTATGTTGTTTGACAGCGCCATTATTGAAACGGTTGCACGCAAGCTAAAGGAGTACGGTGTGCCCAATTATGTACTCGATCCCGTTATGGTCGCCAAGGGCGGTGCGCCTCTTTTGCTGCAGGAAGCGGTCGATGCGATGAAAGAACATCTTCTACCTCTAGCGATGGTAGTGACGCCGAATCTGCCGGAAGCGGAATTGCTGACCGGAATGGAAAAGATTGAGACACACGAACAGATGCGGGAAGCGGCACGGATACTTCACGAATGGGGAGCGCAAAACGTAGTTATTAAAGGCGGGCATAGCACGGGCGATTTTGCGACGGACTTGCTGTATGATGGCCGGGAGTTTGTGGAACTGTCGGCCGCACGGTTTCATACGGAGCATACGCACGGTACCGGCTGTACATTTGCGGCGGCTATTACCGCAGGGCTGGCGTCCGGCAAGACAGTACGTGAAGCCGTGGAGCAGGCGAAGCAGTTTATTACTGCCGCCATCAGTCATCCGCTCGGCATCGGGCACGGCCATGGCCCGACAAATCATTGGGCGTACCGGGCAAAGGAAAGATAAAAAATAGCGGAGAATCTATTTTCTGCTTTTTTAGATAGTCTAAAGCTCTTCATAGGCGAAGAGCTTTTTTTCTGTGAAAATCATGAGAAAAGAAGGAAGGGAAAGAGGAAATGAGATCCAGGGGAGAAAAAGGCGTTCGCCTTTTTCACCATTGTGGAAATGTCAAACGTTGTCTATATAGATGCAAATAAAAATTAAGCTAAATATTTTAACTATTTATTATATTGACATTATTTTGTCAAAGGCTTATGCTTAGACTATAAGGATTTTGGATCCAATATTCAGAATCCTAAATACGAAAATTAAAAATAAAGTGAATATAAAATAAAACCAAAGAAATGAGGTAGACGATATGCTTCCGTTAGCTGGAGTGACCGTTGTTTCAGTCGAACAAGCAATTGCGGCCCCCTTTGCTACACGGCAATTAGCTGATCTGGGTGCCCGTGTAATTAAAGTCGAACGGCCTCAGGTGGGCGACTTTGCGCGTGAGTATGATACGACGGTAAAAGGGTTGTCCAGTCACTTTGTATGGACAAATCGTTCAAAAGAGTCTATTGAACTGGATCTAAAAGCGGAGGAAGGGAAGCAAATTCTAATGGATTTGCTGGCAAAGGCTGATGTGTTTGTACAGAATCTAGCACCGGGGGCGGTTGAACGGCTTGGATTTGGTCCGGGTGAATTACGTAAGCGTTTTCCACAACTTATCGTTTGCGGTATCTCAGGTTATGGAACGGATGGGCCGTACCGGGATAAAAAGGCATATGACCTGCTGATTCAATGCGAATCCGGGGTGGTCTCGCTGACCGGGACGGAAGAGAACCCATCCAAAGTGGGGATTTCAATTGCTGATATCGCGGCGGGAATGTATGCCTACTCAGGCATCCTTGCTGCCCTTATCCAACGTGAGAAGACAGGGCAAGGTACAGTACTGGAAGTATCCATGCTTGAAGCAATGGGGGAGTGGATGGGCTATCCGCTTTACTATACGTATTATGGGGGAGAAGAGCCGAAGCGAACCGGTTCACGGCATGCCACCATTTATCCATATGGTCCGTTTCCAGCCAAAGATGGGAAAACAGTATTTTTCGGGATTCAGAACGAGCGGGAATGGATGCGATTTTGTGAGGTACTGTTGGAACAACCTTCACTTGCATTTGATCCCCGTTTTAATCTGAATCATAAACGGGTGCGTCACCTAAAGCAGTTGGAGAAAATTATTAACCAAAAATTGCAAACCCTGACGGCTGACGAAATCGAGGCACGGCTCGATATAGCGAAAATTGCGAATGCGCGCATGAATACCATGCAAGAATTTGCCGAACATCCGCAGCTCAAAGCGCGAAACCGCTGGCGAGAAGTACAGACGGAAGTGGGGCCGATTCGCGCGCTTTTGCCACCGATTACTATGGAAGGATTCGAGCCGGTCATGGATCCGGTACCGCGTGTTGGAGAGCATAATCAGTCCATTCTATCCGAAATCGGACGGGACAAAAACGTTGTAGGCAACGGGAAATAAACAAAGGAGAGGGAAAAACACATGTCGCTTTGGCGAAGCTGGATGTTTGTTCCTGGCAATCAGGAAAAGAAGCTGATGAAAATCGAGCAGACGGAGGCGGATGTCGTCATCTGTGATTTGGAAGATGCCGTTCCTATTCAGGAAAAAGAACTTGCGAGAATGATGGTAAAGCGAGTTCTGGAAAAGAAAGGAATCAAAAAAATCTTTGTTCGTATCAACGATATCTCCACACCTTACTTCATGGATGACATCCAGGAGATAGCTTCGTATAACGTGGATGGAATTATCCTGCCGAAAACAGGAAAGAAAGAACATATTCATCTTGTCGATCATTTGTTAGGGACCATCGAAGCAAAGCACGGTCGCAAACGCGGCAGCACTCTGGTTGTTCCTTTGATTGAATCGGCCGCCGGCTTGCATTATGCCTTTGACATTGCCAGGGCCAGTTACAGAATCCACTGTTTGGCTTTCGGGTCGGTGGACTATACGCTGGATATTCATACAGGGGGGACGAAAGAAGGCAACGAAATCCTGTTTGCTCGTTCCTGGCTTGTGAATGTATCGCGGGCCGCGGGCATAGAATCGCCCATTGATGGTGTGTACGTAGATATACAGGATAAGGAAGGGTTAAAAAAAGAAACTGAATTTGTAAAACAGCTTGGATTTCAGGGGAAAATGACGCTTCACCCCAATCAAAATGGAGTAGTTAATGCTGTATTCGCACCGACAGAGAAAGAAATAGAGGAAGCGCAGCGTATCGTGCGGGCATTTGAAGAAGCCGTACAACAGGGAAACGGGGCGATTCAGGTTGATGGGAAAATGGTAGATTATCCGGTAGCCATTCGCGCACGCAAAACGATTGAGCAGGCGGAAGCGCTCAAAAGTAGTGAGGGAGGCAGTTCGGTTCGAATTTGAACGGACGTTCGATGAAAATACTAGAGTGTAGCTTCTCGTTAGCTTTATAATGAAAAGAAAAATAAAGCTAAGAGAAAGTTGGGAAATTTATGGAACAGATTGTAATGCAACCTGCGAGAGAAAAAGTGGCTGCCATTTTACGGAAAGCCATATTCAAAGGCGAATTACAGCCAGGTGAAGTATTGTCCCAAGAAGAAATCGCCAAAAAACTGGGGATTTCTCGCATGCCCGTTCGGGAAGCGTTTCAAATGCTGGAGCGTGATGGATTGCTAATCTTGCAAAATCGGCGTGGCGCCGTAGTTCGCGAGCTGACGCTTGAAGATATCCAGGAACATTATGAGCTGCGTGCGTTGCTGGAAGGAGAGGCGGCAGCCAGAGCAGCGAGCAAAGCCGGTAAGGATAATAAAGAGCTGGCTGCTATAATTGCCGCTCAGGAAGAAGCCGAACAAGCGGCACAGGCAGGGAACGTGGAGGCATACATTTCTGCCAACGAAGCGTTTCACCGCGCCATTTGGGAGGCGGGAAAAGGACAGCGTTTAAATAGCATGCTTCATCAGACGTGGAATGGATTGCCTACGCGCCTGCCGGAATTGCTAAGTGAGCAGATACAACGTTCGTTATCTGAGCATCGTCACATTACCCGGGCTATTTCCGAACAAAAACCGGATGAAGCGCGTGCCAAGATGTCGCATCATATTATGCGGAGTTTTCAGGACTTTGTTGCTTCCAGGGAACGTACACAGCAGGAACAGAAAAATCAAGAGGTGGAAGTAGAATAAAAATTGGCCGTATAAAAGGTGGGAAAAGACGCTTCTAGCGGGTTTTAATGTGGGGGCTGTGCCCCCGCGCCCTTTAGGGAGTAGGGAATGACAGTTAAAATAATCTAATTATTCTAAATTTTTATAAATTTTGATGGTGTGTAAATACATAGGCAGACAACAAAACGAAAGGCGCACTCTTGCTGCCAAAGAAATCAACAAAATGTAAGCGTTTTTTTACCGATGAATTTTTTATTAATTAGGGGGTTGCTTTATGAAAAAATGGTCGATTGTTTGCTTGATTGTCTTGTTGTTGGGTGTGCTGACGGCATGCGGAGGAAGCGGAGGGAAAGAAACGGCTGCTGATGCTAATAGTAAAGGCGGGGACATGGAAAAGATCGTCATCAAGTTCTCGCACGTTACTGCGGCTGAGAGTGTAAAAGGAAAAGCGGCGCAAAAATTCGCTGATCTGGCGGCGGAAAAAACAGGCGGGAAGGTAAAAGTAGAAGTCTATCCGTCTTCGCAGCTATATGGTGACAAAGAAGAACTGGATGCGCTCGTATCCGGAAACGTGCACATGATAGCGCCTTCCGTTACCAAAATGGTAAAGCTTGACCCGCGCTGGCAGTATGTGGACATGCCCTTCCTGTTCAGAGATCGTGAGCACTCGCTCAAATTCTTCGAGAGCGATCTGGCGAAGCAGCTGATGAGCAGCGAACAGCTGGTAGGCAACGACATTATGGGTCTGGCTTTCTGGGAAAACGGTTTCAAACAATTCACCAACAACAAAAAACCGCTGAAAACACCGGCCGATTTCAAAGGACTGAAATTCCGCGCACAAGCAGGTAAAGTGCTCGAAGGACAGTTCAAAGCGCTGGGCGCAGGCTCTGCCACCATTCCGTTCGGTGAATCGTATGCGGCTCTGCAGCAGGGTACGGTAGATGGACAGGAAAACACGTTCAACAACATTGATACGCAAAAATATCAAGAAGTGCAAAAATATATGACCGTTAGCAACCACGGACGCATTGATTACGGTATTTTCGTCAATAAGCCGTTCTGGGATGGCATGCCGGAAGAGATTCGCACAAAAGTGGAAGAAGCGCTGAAAGAGGCGACCGAATATGAGTGGAAGCTGGCCCTCGAAGACAACGACAAGAGCTTCGAAAACCTGAAGAAATCCGGCAAGATGCAAATTACCGAGCTGACGGATGCTGAGCGTGCCGAGCTGGAAAAAGCGCTGCAGCCGGTATATGAAGAGTTCAAGTCTGTTATCACACCGGAGTTGATCGACGGAATTAAAAATCTGAAATAGAGTTAGCGAGGAAGGGCGCTACGTCGTTAGTGCTTCTTCCTCTTACCGAAGGAGGAACACAGATGAAAAGCTGGAAAAAGGCGTGGGATTTGTTTGAAGACATCGCCGCTGGTTCGTTTTTGTCCGTCGGTATCGCGCTTATTTTTTACGGCGTTCTCATGCGTTATGTTTTTAACGAACCGAAAGCGTGGGTGGAGGAAGTGGCGAACTATACACTTGTCTGGGGAGCGCTGCTCGGCGTTCCGGTTGCGCTGCGCAACAATCACCACATTCAGGTGGATATACTGTATGAAAAATTGCCGCGCGGGATGCAACGGTGGCTAGATGTTTTTGCAAGCTTCATGGGAATGGTATTTTGTCTTTTCTTTACGTATTACGGCTATGTTTTGGTGGCGAAGCGGTATACGTCCGGCATGGTTTCCATGGATGTCGGTATCCCGATGTGGATAGTCTATTTGATTCTTCCTATCTCCGGCATCATGTTTCTGCTTCGCTTTATAGAGAAGTTTGTGCAAGCGATTCGCGGAGAGAAAATCGTAAATACGGTTGACATGGTAGAGATTCCGAAAGAAAAGGGGGATGCACCGCATGGTACTCACGCTGTTTAGTAGTTTCATCGGTCTTATGCTGCTGCGTGTACCGATCGCCATCAGTCTGGCTTTGGCTACCGTATTGGTGTTAATCCAATCTGACTTTAACATGAACATGGTGCCGCAGCGGATGTTTGCGGCGCTCGATTCGTTCCCGCTGATGGCGATTCCGGGCTTCGTACTGGCCGGTGTTATTCTGGCGCGTGGCGGCATTTCCAAGTATTTGATTGAAGCCCTGCGCAAATGGGTGGGGCATCTGCCGGGCGGGCTATCTGTCGTCACGATTCTTGCCTGTATGGTATTTGCGGCCATTTCCGGTTCCAGTCCGGCGACGGCTGCCGCGATCGGATCGATCATGATTCCGGCGATGGTCAGCGCGGGCTATGATAAAAAGTACTCGATGGGCCTGGTAGCCGCGTCAGGTACGCTGGGGATTTTGATCCCGCCAAGTATTCCGCTCATTATCTACGGAATTACCGCCGAAGAGTCCATCGGGAAGCTGTTTATGGCTGGCGTCATTCCTGGATTATTGCTGGGCAGTGTGCTGATTGTGTCCGCCATTTTCTATGCGCGGAAGCATGGATATGGAAGCGATGAGAAGTCTTCGGTGGAAGTACGGATGAAAGCCTCAATAAAGGCGCTGTGGGGTGCGTTTCTGCCTATCTTAATTCTGGGCAGTATTTATACCGGGGTTGCCACACCGACTGAATCGGCCGTTATCGCGGTCGTATACGGTCTGATTGTTTCGGTTGTGATTTATCGGGAGATGGGGCTGAAAGACGTTCGCCCGATTCTTGTGGAAACGATCAATATTACGTCGATGATTTTCTTGATTATTGCCGCTGCCAGCCTGTTTGGTTTGTATCTGACCAACGAACAGGTGCCGCAGGAAGTAGGAGCCTGGATCGCAGAGAGTGATATGAACAAATGGACGTTCTTTCTTATCGTCAACATTTTGTTCTTTATCATGGGAACCTTCCTGGAAGCGGTGTCGATTATTCTGATTACGCTGCCGATTCTGCTTCCGATTATCCATCATCTAGGAATTGACCCGATTCACTTCGCGATCGTGATGACTGTCAATATGGAACTGGCGATGATTACGCCGCCGGTCGGCCTGAACCTGTTCGTTGTGGGAGGTATCGCGAAAGAGAAGCTTGAAGTGGTCGTACGCGGGGTGATTCCCTTTATTATTCTGTTTATCTTCGTGCTGGCGTTGTATGTTATCTTCCCGCAGCTTTCGCTCTGGCTGCCGAACATGATGGAGTAAAGAAGATAAGGAGGACGTAAAACAATGAGCATAAGTAAGCAAATTGCTTCCTATCTAGTAAAAGCGAAGTATGATGACCTTCCAACCGAGGTTGTAGAATTTACAAAGTTGTGCATATTGGATTGGCTGGCTTCCGCCGTGGCAGGACGAGATAAACCGCCTATTCATATGATTCGCCAGATGGTAGAGGAAGCAGGAGGACACTCGCAGGCGACGCTGGTCACAGGAGGTAAATCTTCCGTTCTTCATGCCGCACTGGTGAATGGAGCCTCCAGCCACATCGTGGAGCTGGACGACATTCATAAAGCGTCCATCATTCATGCCGCCACAGTGGTTATTCCCGCAGCTCTGGCCATAGCGGAATGGAAAGAGAGAAGCGGGAAGGACTTGCTGCTGGCAGTGGCGCTCGGGTATGAGGTATGCTACCGTGTCGGGGAAGCGGTTAGCCCTTCACACTACTATTACTGGCATAATACCGCCACATGCGGCACGTTTGGCGCGGCCGCGGCCGCAGCGAAATTGCTCGGGTTAAGCGAAGAGCAAATCGTACATGCGCTGGGGAATGCGGGTACGCAGGCTGCAGGGTTGTGGGAATTTATCGAAGACGGAGCGATGTCCAAGCAACTGCATCCGGGCAAGGCAGCGATGAATGGCGTGCTGGCCGCCTTATTGGCAGAGAAAGGATTTACAGGCGCCCGGCGTATTTTTGAAGGACGGAGGGGATTTTTCGAGGCAATGGCAGATAAGTATGATGCAAGCAAAATGACGGAAGGGCTAGGGAACACATTTAAGATTCTGGAAAACTCTTTTAAAATTCATGCCTCGTGTCGTCACACGCATCCAGCTATGGATTTGGCTAAGCTGTTGCGAAACGAAAAAAACATACGGCCGGATGAAATACGAAATATTCATGTGAAAGCGTACCAGGATGTGCTCAACATTACGGACAACCCGAATCCGCAAACGGTCTATGCGTCAAAATTCAGCCTGCAGTACTGCGTTGCGTTGGCGTTTGCTACTGGAAATACATCGCTGCCGGATTTCAATGAGGATGCATTACATGATCAAACCATCCGAAATTTAATGACTAAGGTTTGCGTTACAATGGACCCGGACGTTCAGGCTGCATATCCAGAGAAATGGGGTTCTAAATTGGAAGTGGAATTGACCAATGGGGAAGTTGTAGTGCTAACGACCGACTATCCGAAAGGAGACCCGGAAAATCCGGTTTCATCGGACGAGTTGATCGATAAATTTCGTGTATTGACCGCGGCCTTGCCGCAAGAAGAGACGGAGCATTTCCTCACGGCGATTCTAAATGTCGAGGAACTCGAGTCGGCCGGGAATATGTGGGCAATGCATGCAGCCGGAAAAGGAGTGTAAAAATGCGGGAGGTAACGTGCGAGCAAATTACGGAAGCCGTCAAACAGTTATGCATGGATGCAAACTATGAATTAGGCGCCGATGTGGTAACGGCGTTCCGTAAAGCGGCCCAGACAGAAGAGTCGGCGGTCGGCAAAGAAGTCATCGGCCAGTTGATAGCCAACGCGGAAATCGCGGCGGCGGAACGGGTACCGATGTGTCAGGACACGGGGATGGGAATTTTTTTCGTGGAGCTGGGCCAGGACTGTCGGATTACGGGAGGACGCTTGTATGATGCCATTAACGAAGGCATCCGACAAGGATACGGAGATGGCTATTTACGTGCTTCAGTAGTGCAGGATCCGCTTGTCCGTCAAAACACAGGGGATAACACGCCCGGCGTCATTCACGTAGAATTGGTCGAAGGCGATCGGTGTACGCTGCACATGGCCGCAAAGGGCTTCGGGAGCGAAAATATGAGCCGACTGAAAATGCTAAAGCCGTCTGACGGTATTGAAGGCGCTAAGGACTTTATCATCGAAACGGTAAAGATGGCGGGCCCGAATGCGTGTCCTCCTATGGTAATAGGAGTGGGGCTTGGCGGTACGTTTGAGAAATCGGCCTACCTGGCGAAAAAATCGTTGTTGCGCCCTCTCGGACAGCGGCATGCGCGTGCGGATGTTGCCGAATTGGAAGAAGAACTAATCCAAGAAATCAATGCGCTGGGCATCGGGCCGCAGGGCATGGGCGGACGGACCACCGCACTTGATGTCCATATCGAGGTATTCGCCACCCATATTGCCGGATTGCCGGTCGCTGTGAACATTAACTGTCATGCCAGCCGTCATAAGACGGCGGTACTGTAAGGAGGCGGCCATGAAACAAATACAGCTTCCACTAACAGAGGAGCAGTGTACAGGGCTGCGGGCGGGTGATCGGGTGGAATTAACCGGTACGTTGTATACGGCGCGGGATGCCGCCCACAAACGGATGGCCGAAACTCTGGAAAGCGGAGGAGAACTTCCAGTGGATGTAGCCGGGCAGGTCATCTATTATGTGGGACCAACACCGGCCAGGCCTGGACAGGCAATCGGCTCGGCAGGTCCCACCACCAGCAGCCGGATGGATGCGTACACGCCTCGTCTGCTGGAAAAAGGGCTGAGAGGCATGATCGGAAAAGGGAAGCGGAGCGAGACGGTAAAAGAAGCGATAGTGAAGCACCGAGCCGTTTATTTTGCGGCTGTAGGCGGCGCAGCAGCGCTTATTGCCAAGGCGATTCGCTCCGCAGAGGTTGTCGCCTATGAAGACCTGGGGACGGAAGCCATCCACCGTTTAGTGGTCGAACGCTTCCCTGTCATTGTTGTTAATGATGCAGAAGGGAACGATCTGTACGAGCAAGGGGAAACGCAATTTCGGCTCGGATGAGTCATTTTGGCGATTACGGTTAGCTTATGGGTGACCGAGTCGCTGCATCACATGGCACCAGCCGTTCCCGCTATTCTTGCAGTCGTGCTGCTTAGTATGCCGCGCATTGGAGTGACACGTTGGGAAACCACAACCAAAATTAGTCTGGATACCGTATTCATTCTGGGCATTATGCAACCATGCCGAATGTGCTGGTACAGGCGAGCGGATATAAATGAAGTGATTTTTAAAATAGGAGATGATGAACATGACAATTAAACAAGGTTGGACTGGACGTTTTTACGAAGACTTCGAAGTGGGCGATATTTATCCTCATCCACTGGGCAGGACGGTAACGCAAACCGACAACATTTGGTTTACGCTTTTAACGCAGAATACAAATCCAATTCATTTTGACGAGGTTTATTCAGCGAAGACTGAGTTTGGACGTCCGCTTGTTGATTCTACTTTTACAGTGGCGTTAGTTACAGGCCAATCGGTAACAGACATTTCTCAAAATGTTATGGCTAATCTCGGCTGGGACGAAATCCGTCTTCCGAACCCTGTTTTTGAAGGGGACACCATTTACTCATACAGTGAAGTTCTTGAAAAACGTGAATCTAAGTCTCGACCGAATGTAGGAATTGTAAAAGTAAAAACGAGTGGATATAACCAGGACGGTAAGGTAGTTATTGAATTCAAGCGTACGTTTATGGTGTATAAGCGCGGGCATGGCCCTGATATAACAAATGATTTGCTTTCGAAGGTTTTGGGGCAAGAAAAACAAATTCGTTAAACAACTAGCTTCTAATGAAATTGATACTATCAACAAAAGAGGCAGAAGGCGTAAGAAGGATAGTAAATCATATACAGATTGCAGGGAGGAAGAAAAAATGTCCCAAAAATTAGAAGAAAAAATGGCGGAAAACGAATTGCACGTCGAACTTCGAAAAGGTGTGCGCAAAGTCTGCAGTCGTTTTCCTGATTTGTATTGGCGTGAATTAGAGGTGGAACGTGCTTATCCAGGGGAATTTGTGGAAGCCTTAACGCAAGGGGGATATCTTGCTGCTTTAATACCGGAAGAGTACGGCGGATCGGGATTTGGCATCACCGAAGCTTCCATTATACTTGAAGAGATTAACCGCTCTGGAGGGAATGCAGGTGCATGTCACGCACAGATGTACACGATGGGTACGCTGCTGCGCCATGGATCAGAGGAACAGAAGCAAAAATATTTACCACGGATTGCGGATGGCTCTCTCCGTTTACAGGCATTTGGCGTGACGGAACCCAATACCGGAACGGACACTACACAACTAAAAACGACCGCCGTGCGTAAGGGTGACAAATATGTGGTCAATGGGCAAAAGGTGTTCATTTCGCGTGTGGAACATTCGGACATGATGATTTTGCTCGTTCGTACAACCCCGCTTGATCAAGTCAAGAAGCGCACGGAGGGCCTGTCCGTATTGTTGGTCGACTTACGAGAGGCTGTCGGCAACGGATTGACGATTCGTCCTATTCGTACAATGATGAATCACGCCACTACGGAACTCTTTATTGAGGACTTAGAGGTCCCTGTTGAGAACCTTATTGGCGAAGAAGGAAAAGGGTTTCGGTATATTCTGGATGGAATGAATGCAGAGCGCATTTTGATTGCGGCAGAATGTATTGGAGACGGCAGGTGGTTTATTGAACGGGCGACGAACTATGCAAACCAGCGCGTTGTCTTCCAGCGACCGATTGGTAAGAATCAGGGCGTACAATTTCCGATTGCGCGATCCTATATCAACATCGAAGCGGCTGATTTAATGCGCTTTCGTGCGGCCGAATTGTTCGATATGGGCCAGCCGTGCGGGGCAGAAGCAAACATGGCAAAATTGCTCGCTGCGGACGCTTCTTGGGAGGCGGCCAATGTAACTTTACAGACTCACGGCGGTTTTGGATTTGCGGAAGAATACGATGTGGAGCGTAAATTCCGTGAAACACGCTTGTATCAAGTTGCACCAATCTCTACGAATTTGATTTTGTCGTATGTAGCAGAACACGTGTTAAAACTGCCGCGCTCCTACTAATTTATCGGCACAAAACATCAAAAAATTGCCCTCTATATCATCCATAAGGGGACATAGAGGGCAGAACTCTGTTCATTTTCTTTTAGCTTCTTATTTCTACTATCTTACATCCAATAACTATACGTTTGTTTTTTTAGTCGAATTCTTCGGCGCTTTTTCCAGCGCTTCTTTAATGTCATCTAATTTGGCCACAATTTCGTCGTCGAGCCTCTCATCCAATTTCTCTACTTTCTCTTCCAATTGAATAACAAGTTGGGCAACGCGGGCGATTTCTTCTTTACTGGGTAAGTTGTTCTCGGCAAGAACTTGGTCCACCATTTTTTTATATTGGTCCTGGGAATAAAAAAACCATTTTTGATATTCGCCAACCATGGCTGAGTACTCGGATGTTTTAATGAAATCGTCGAGCGTTTTCCCCCATGTTTTCTCAACCAGGTCGTACCAGCTTTTCCACAATTGAACCGGATCGAACGTTTGATTGGATGCCACGCGAATCCCTCCTGTTTTTTTAATTCCTCCCTCTTATATTACGTGCCATAGGTAAAATATACAAATGAAAATTATGAAAAAATTATAAATGCGTCATATAGCATTTTTGGCGGAAAAAACTCGTATAGTGAAATGGATAGGACATGAGAAGGGAGAGAAGTACGTATGGGGAACGGCAAAGATAAAATCCATGCTTGCGGGGCGCCGAAAAATTTACTCATACCCTGTGTGCTGCTTTTACTCCGACGGGTCAGCAACCATGGTTATCAAATCATTCAGGATTTAGTGGAGTTCGGTTTTTCTTCTATCGATCCGGGTTATGTATATCGCATTCTGCGTCAATTGGAAAGCGAAAAACTGGTGCAATCGCATTGGGAGGTATCAAGCGGCGGACCTCCTAAACGCATGTATTCCATTACGGCAGCAGGTACCGAATATCTGGACATGTTGTCGCAGACTTTGGAAAAATATCAATATACGCTGGACCGGTTCTTCAGTATGTATGAAAGAATCCTATTTGTTTCCACGGAAAAAACGAATGAATAGTACAAATCATTCGAAAATATATAGGAAAAAGTATGGAATACAAATGGATTAGCAGATAAGATAGAAGTAAGATACGATGTGCCTGGGAGGGGGATTGCAATTGTTTCGTAAAATAAACGATGTGTCCATTAAGCTTAAGCTGACGGGCACAATTTTGCTTATCACGTTGATTCCGTTAATGACTGCAGGATTCTTAAGCTATCGTTCCGCTTACAATAGCGTCTACGAAATGACAGTGCAGGACTTAAAGTACATGACGAAGATTAAGGCGGAAGAAATTGCGGCTATCGCCAAAGACAAGCAGATAGACGCCGCCACCTCGGAAAAAGTAAAAGCGTCGGTCGATGACGTGGAAACGAGCTATTATAAAGCCAATGGACTAAGCGGATACGCTTATATTATTGATGAACAGGGAAAGATTTTGTACCATCCTGATCCGAACATGATAGGGACCAGCATTGCGAACGAATCGTTTACACAGGAGATACTCAAACAAAAAAACGGCTACATTACATATCCCTGGAAAGGCGAAGAGAAAGTCGCCTCATTCGTTCAGATGCCGAACGGATGGGAATTGGTCATCGGCAGTTATTTAAAAGATATGATGAAACCGCTTTCAATCATTCGTAATCAGATGTTTATTATTAGCTTTGTTTCTTCCTTGCTTGCCATTGTAATCGGATATATCATCGTTCATATTCTGACAAGGCCGATGAAAGAGTTGGTACAGGCGATGGAAAAAGCCGAAGCGGGTGATGTGACGGTGCAGGTAACCCCCGGCTCAAAAGACGAAGTAGGACAGCTTACCCATATATTTAACGAGATGATTCGCGAATTCAGAAACATGCTGCGTCAGGTGAATGAGGTATCGGAACAGGTGGCCGCCTCATCCGAGCAGTTAACGGCCAGCGCCAATGAGAGTACACGCGCATCCGAACAAATTTCAGAAGCAGCCCAGGAGATTGCGTCCGGATCGGAAGGTCAGATGGAAAGTGTGCGCCAAACGACGAATGCGCTGCACGAAATGAGCAGCAATATTCAGGCCATCGCCGATAAAATTCATGCCGTCAGGCAAGATTCCTCCGTCGTGGTGAAATACGCGCATGAAGGGGAAGAATCACTGAAGAAAGTAGTCTGGGAAATGAATGATATCACGCAGAAGGTAAATGATACAGAGATGCAGATTCGCGAGTTGGGGAACCGTTCGGAAGCGATTAAAGGAATTATCGGTACCATCCATGAAATTAGCGAACAGACGAACCTGCTTGCGTTGAATGCAGCGATTGAGGCGGCACGCGCCGGTGAGCAGGGCAAAAGCTTTGCGGTCGTGGCTCAGGAAGTCCGCAAGCTGGCTGAACAGTCCGGCAGGTCGGCGAGCGAGATTGCCGCACTTATCTCTGATATTCATACTAAAATCGGTACAGCGGTCTCCTCTATGGGAGAAAGCAGCAAAGCAGTATCGGAAGGCCGTTATGTAGTGGAAGAAGCAGGTCAGGCATTTTCTAACATTCTAAAAGCTATCGCCGATTTGAATAAGCAGATTGAGCTTGTTACGGCATCTTCGGAGACGATTTCCGAAGGAACGGAGCGCATTGTACGCCAGGGTGACGAGATTTCCCGACTGGCTTCCATCGCTGCGGCAGATACGCAGGAGGTTGCCGCGGCTTCCCAGGAGCAGACCGCCACGATGGAGGAGATTAATGCCGCCTCCGAAATGCTGGCAAAGATGGCGGAGGAGTTGCAGGCACATGTCAACCGCTTTAAAATTTCATAGCGTGTAGCATTCCGTCTTTTAATTAGCTAGAATGAGAAAAAGGGGGCGGGAGGTGAAAAAATGGATTACGTAGATCGCAATCGTGCTTCTTTTGATAAACTGGCGAATCAGGCGGGCATGAAGTGGCGTCATCGGGAGCTGACCATGCAGTTTATTTCCGGGTTTCAGATGCTTCTGGGCGGGAATCGTGTGCTTGATCTCGGATGCGGTGCAGGGCATGACGCGCTCCGATTAAAGCGCTATGATTTGCATGTGCAGGGGTTGGATATCAGCGAGGTGATGCTTGAGCAGGCCAAGCAGAAGGTGCAGGATGTCGAGTTTATTCAAGGAGATTTCCGTCATATTCCGACCGGTGATGAGCTGTATGACGGTGTATGGGCGAATGCCTCGCTGATATATTTAACCAAAGAAGATTTGCATAAAGCGCTTGATGAAGTGTACCGGGTATTGAAGCCCGGCGGCGTTTTTTTCTCTTCGTATCGACTTGGCGAAGGAGAGATAGTGATAGACAACATTTTTAATCAGCTATACGGAGAGCAGGAAATACAGAATATCCTTCGTTCGCATGGATTCCGTATTTTCGATCGCACCAACACTGGAGGGCAGGAAGAGCCCTATCTAAGCTTGTACGCCGTGAAGCAATGATTGCACTGTTTATTCTTTAGTTCATACATAAGTAGCCGTGGGAAATCCCGCGGCTATTTTTCTTTTTTGAAGCGTTGCTTGGTAAGTTTCCGGCGCTTGTTGCGAATCTCAAACCGTTCTGCGGCAGTTTTATAGTTCCAGCGTTCTTCTTCCGTTTCGGGAAGAACAGGAGGAACCGTTGTGGGTTTGCCGTCGTCATCGAGAGCCACAAACGTTAGGTACGCTTGCGAAGTCAGGCGCCGTTCTCCGGTCAGCAGATTTTCCGCTTCTACTTTCACATAAATCTCCATGGAAGTATGGTGAGTCCAGGACACGTACCCTTCCAGGCAGATGGCTTCTCCGGTACGGATAGGCGAAAGAAAGTCCAGGCTATCGCTTGATGCGGTGACTACCTGCCTGCGGCAGTGTCGCATGGCGGTGATGCTGGCGACCTTATCAATATAAGCCATGACATTCCCGCCAAAGATTGTTCCATGGTAGTTCGTATCCGGAGGGAGGACAATGTCCGTCATAATCGTGCGTGACTCACTTGTTTTTTTGCCTTGCAAATAGTTTCACCTCGTTTTATTAAAATGTAGGCAAGCACCCAATTTCCCGCCTTTAGGCATGTGTCGTGTCTTATCGTCTCATGGGTGAATACAGTGTAGCAGATTGATAAATAATTCAATATGAATGGAGGACGTTACACGTGCATTACTATCCTTACCCAATGGGTGAAGTCCAGACGATGGACGTAGAAGTGGTTAAATGTCACTATCACATCGAGAAGATGAAATATTACGAGTACAAGTGTCACAAATATGCACACCGTAAAAAATACTACAAGAGATATTATAAACGTTATTGTTACCACAGGAAAATGTATGAATACTATCAGAAAAAAGGTTATAGTATGCCGTATGGCTACGGACCGATAGTACCGGCACCACCTGTACAGGGAGCACAAGCTATGGCGCCCCAGGCCTATCCGGCCGCCAAGGGCAAATGCCGTGAAAGCTCTAGCTGTTGATTCATGCGTAATAGTAAAGAAAACGAGCCGTCCGTGCTCGTTTTTCTCATTTCCAGCCTATGTACTGATGGGCACGGGTAAACAGCGTAGGATAGACGAGAAATCCCAGAATGATGCTGGTAAGAGCGGAGGCGGCCGTAAACGAAAACATAATGAGCAACTGGTAGCGCACAGCTTCGATCGGACTGGTACCAGCAATAATAAGTCCGGTCATCATACCCGGAAGCTGGACAAGTCCTACCGTTTTCATCGAGTCGATAATCGGTATCATACCGGCGCGAATCGCTTCCCGGGTCAACCGTTCACTGGCCTGGCGGCTGGTGGCGCCGAGCGAAAGCGCGACAAGGATTTCTTCTCGCATAGACGCGGAACGCTCCCGCATCTGGTTCAGCAGCCGG
>NZ_DFMZ01000109.1:8917-23627 GCF_002375825.1 Aneurinibacillus sp. UBA3580 | reverse complement strand
TCAGCAGCAGGGATGAGACGATCATACAGTTACCGATGACCATGCCGCTAACGGGAATGATGGATTTCGGTTCCCATTTAATCATATCCAGTCCAAGCATGGTCCCCATTGTAACCGCAGTGACAGCGGCAATGGTAAAAAAGATGCGCGCAAACACATGCGGCACGCCTCTGCCCCGCTTGGCGGAGCTGCGGGCGGCAACGAATACCATGACAAGCAGCATGCAGCCGATAAACAACGGATGGCGGCTTGTGAAAATAAATTCCAGAACATATCCGACTGCGACCAACTGGATCATAGCGCGTATAGTACCAGTGAACATATCGCGTTCCAGGCCGAGGCGGAGACGCAGCGAGAGCAGCATGGCGATGAAGACAAAGCCGGTCGTGGCGAGTGTGGTAACGATGCTCATGGTGCAACCAGTACCTCCAAACATCCGTCTTCCAAATGCCATGTGACGTTCCCTAAGCGTTTCGCTTGTTCCGGCGAATGGGTAATCCATAATACGGTATGTCCTGCCTCATGATAGGCGCGGATTTCCTGCTCGATATGTTTTGTGCTCTTCTCATCGAGAGCGGATGTCGGCTCATCAAGCAGAAGGATATCAGGCTCCAGGGATAGGGAGCGTGCAATATTGACGCGCTGTTTTTCGCCGCCGGACAGATCTCCGATACCGCGTGACAGATACTTTTCGGAAAGAGCCACCCGGCGCAGCAGGCTGCTCATATACTCTTCCGTGATACTATCTCCCGCAAGCCTGGCCGGATACGATAGATTGTCGGCCACTGTACCCGGAAAGAGAACAGGGGATTGAAAGACATAGTGGACTTTGCGGCGCAACCTGGGCGGATCCCATTCGAGAAGCGGTTTGCCCAGATAAACAATCCGTCCTGCGTCAGGCTCCTCAAGACGGGTCAGCAGACGGAACAACGTACTTTTTCCTGTACCGGACGGGCCGGTAATGGTAATAAACGCTCCTTTGGCTATTGTTACGCTTACGTCTTTGAGTGGTGTGGAGCGGTAGTGGGGTGTATGATACGATTTAAAGACATGGTGCAGCTCAAGCACCGGTTCGCTCGTCATAACAGGGTATCCTCCTCTCGAGTAACTGTTTGATTTTTCATATCATGCATACGTATAGTATAGTATATTTAACTTTTATTTTGCGGAAAGGAAGAATCGTTTGGACATTACCTTAGCACAGCAATACATATGGAAGGTAACGTATCGCCTTGTGACCGAGGAAGAGTATACGGTACTCGGGGCCGGAGAAGAGATGATTGAGCTGTTGCGGCAGAAGGGGAGGGAACTGCGCTATGTGCAGCTTCGACTGGCCGATTTTCTCTGGGGAGCTACATTAGGATATGATGTGCGGGATGGCGCCGCACGCCTTGAAGATATCCGAAGGCAAGCAGGTGCCAGAAGCATCCAGGGGCAGATTGTGTATATATGTTACGAACCGGTAGCGGAAAGTATGCGAGACGCTTTGCAGGCGGAAGAAGGGATTCATGAACAACAGGTATCGTTGCATGTAGCCGGATATGGTTTGGAAGAGGGGAGATGGATTCGGAAAGCCGGGGACGGATTCAGCAGGTCCGATCTGTTTACCGGTACGCCATTCGGTGAAGAAGAACCTCCCGCCTCCTATTGGATGCGTAGCATTGAACAGATGGAAGCCGAGCGGGAGCAAGAGATGCGCGCCACATTCTTCTATGGCAAACCTCGCTTTACGTATCTATTTCTTATCATGATTATTGCCGTGTTTATTTTGATGGAGCTAAGCGGGGGCAGCCAGGACCCGCGGGTACTCTTGCTATTCGGAGCGAAGTTTAACCCGCTTATTCTCGCCGGGGAATGGTGGCGCTTCATAACACCTATGTTTCTTCATATCGGGTTTATGCATATTCTGTTCAACGGTGTCGCCCTTTACTCGCTGGGTGCGCTGGCGGAGCAAATCTACGGTTCGGCACGTTTCCTGGTCATTTATATGCTGTCCGGCATTAGCGGTGTAGTCAGCAGTTTTGCGTTTTCGGATAATATTTCGGCCGGCGCATCCGGCGCGATTTTCGGCTTGTTTGGCGCGATGCTGTATTTCGGTACACAAAATAAGGAACTGTTCTTCCGCACGTTGGGAACTAACATTTTAGTTGTGCTGGGTATCAACCTGGCCATCGGTTTTTTATCACCCGGCATCATCGACAATTATGCGCATCTGGGAGGACTGGTAGGAGGCTTTCTTGCTTCCGCACTCGTAGGGCTTCCCAAACATCGTTCACGCGCCTGGATAAAAGCGGGGGCAACTGCGCTTCTTCTTTTCCTGCTCTGGTGGGGCATACAGGCCGGAGGGCTTGTGTTGTAAGCCACGAACAACAGGATGGTTGTGCATCGCCCCCGTGATAAATCCTGGATAAGCCTTCCCCCTTGGTAAAATGTCCGATATAATGAAAAATTGAGAGTGATTTTTCATGGGAAAAGGGGTAGGAGTCTTATGAAACAATTTAAAGACAGCATATACAAGTTGATCGTCGAAACGTCCACCAATCTTCCGCCGGATGTGCGCCGCGCGGTGGCAAACGCAAGAAAGAAAGAGAATGCCGGTACACGCGCTGCGCTCTCACTGACAACCATTGCGCAAAACATTGAGATGGCTGAAACGAACGTCTCCCCGATCTGTCAGGACACCGGTATGCCGACATTTGAAGTACATACGCCGGTAGGAGCCAATCAGATTGAGATGAAGAAAGCCATTCTTGAAGCGGTTGAATTGGCGACGAAAGAAGCGAAACTTCGCCCGAACTCCGTTGATTCGTTGACAGGCGAAAACAGCGGAACGAATCTTGGACCGGGCACGCCGGTCATTCACTTCGAGCAGTGGGAAAAAGACGAAATCGAAGTAAAGCTTATTCTAAAAGGTGGCGGCTGTGAGAATAAGAACATCCAGTACAGCCTGCCGATGGAAATTGAAGGCCTCGGCAAAGCGGGCCGCGATTTGGACGGCATTCGCAAATGCATTCTGCACAGCGTATACCAGGCGCAGGGCCAGGGCTGTAGCGCCGGTTTTATTGGTGTGGGCATCGGCGGTGACCGCACAAGCGGATACGCGCTCGCTAAAGAGCAATTGTTCCGTAAGGTTGATGATGTAAATCCGAACCCGCAACTGGCGGAGCTTGAAGACTATATTATGGAAAAAGCGAACGAGCTCGGTATCGGCACGATGGGCTTTGGTGGCGAAACGACGTTGCTCGGCTGTAAAATCGGTGCCATCAACCGTCTTCCGGCCAGCTTCTTCGTATCGGTTGCCTATAACTGCTGGGCGTTCCGCCGTCAGGGTGTAGCCATCGATCCGGCCACCGGCGAAATCAAAGAATGGTTGTACAAAGAAGGAACGGCAGATTTACATGAAGGCGTACAACAGCCTGAACAAACGGAAGAACGCCGTGAAGTTGTGCTGCAATATCCGATTACGGAAGAGCAAATTCGCAGCCTGAAAGTTGGAGACGTGGTCATTATCAACGGTCTCATCCATACCGGTCGTGATGCATTCCACAAATACATGATGGATCATGACTGTCCGGTTGATTTGAACGGCGGTGTGATTTACCACTGTGGTCCCGTTATGTCCAAAGACGACAGTGGAGAATGGCATGTGAAAGCGGCAGGCCCGACGACAAGTATTCGTGAGGAGCCCTACCAGGCTGACATTATGAAGAAATTCGGTATTCGCGTCGTCATCGGTAAAGGCGGCATGGGTCCGAAAACGTTGAAAGGCCTACAGGAGCACGGCGGCGTCTACCTCAATGCAATCGGTGGTGCGGCGCAATATTATGCAGATTGTGTCAAAAAAGTGGAAGGCGTCGATTTTCTTGAATTTGGTATTCCAGAAGCGATGTGGCATTTGCAGGTGGAAGGCTTTGCCGCCATCGTTACGATGGATTCACACGGCAACAGTCTGCATGCCGATGTAGACAAAACCTCGTTTGAGAAATTGTCTTCATTTGCCGAACCGGTGTTTAGTTAATACGAATTTTGTCGAATCAGGAAAGCCAGCAAAATGTCTGCTGGCTTTTTTGTTTCGGAAGAGTATAATGATTGAGAAAGACTGTTGGTAAAAGGAGTGAAGCGCCGGTGCAGCCTCCCGTTTCCTATGCGGTTCTCCGTAAGTATGCACGAATGATTGTGGATCGCCATTTTATCGAGCTTGTGTCGCATACCGAGCTGGCCAGCTACATTCAGCTAGAGCGGATGAACAATCGCAGATGGCGGTTTAAATTTTCCGTGCGTACCTTCTATCTGCTCCATCTGATTTTCTATAATCAGAAAGTGGGGCGGGCGCGTAAAAAATCATTGCGCGAAGCGTATGCAATCGGCTATAAAATAGGGGCAAAACATTTTGAATTCCAGACTGCACTGCTGATGGCCAATCTCTATCGTAGGGCTTTTATGGATAGCGTAAGAAAAATGTTTCGTGAGCTAATGTACAGCGAGTATGAACGGGCCGAGAGCGTAGTGGACGAGTTCGTCGACCAATTCCTGCTTGGGTATCTGGCTAAAAAGGACAATACCATTGAGCGCTTGCATGAACAGCGTATGGTCATTATGGGGCAGATGGCGGCAAGCATGGCGCATGAAGTGCGCAACCCGCTGTCAGCGATTGATGGCTTTCTAAGACTGATTCGTGAAGACGAACAAATGGATCGGCATAAACGCGATGAATATTTTCGAATTATTCTGCATGAAACAAAAGAAATCAATCGGATCATTACACAGTTTTTGCAGTTCTCGCGTAAAGGACAGGCAGAAGAATCTCCGCTTTCGGATGTTTCGCTGAATTCGCTGTTGTCGGAAGTGCAGGAATTCGTCAAAGCGAAAACCATTCAGGAAAATATAGCGTTCTATCTGTATCCGCCTATGGAAGATTTTCTGGTGCATATTCAGCGCGAGTCGATTAAGCAGGTGCTTGTAAATGTTATTCACAATGCGTTTGAAGCGGTGCATAATCAGGAAGACCGACGCGTGGAAATATACGCATACCGGGAGAGCGGGACGGAAGTTCGGATTGAGGTTGTAGATAATGGGCCCGGTATGTCGAATGAAGCGCTGGAGATGGCATTTGAGCCGTTTTACTCAACAAAAGAAACAGGGACGGGTATCGGACTTGCACTAAGCAAAGAACTGGTCAAAAAAAGCGATGGGGACATTCGCATCCAAACGGGGAGCTATGGCACGAAGATTATCGTTACACTTCCGATAACACAGAGGCAGACAGTTTATGATTAAAACTAATGACAGAGCGCGGGAAAGGGGAATGCATAGTGAGTGTATACAATATTGCAATGCTTCAAATTGACATAGAGTTTGGTAAACCGGAGGAAAACCGAAAGCGCGTGCGCGAACAATTCGACAAAATCGGAACGCTAACACCCAAACCGAATATTGTGCTGTTGCCGGAGTTATGGGATACCGGTTATGACCTGACAAGACTTGAAGAGATTGCCGACCGGGAAGGCGAACAAGCCAGGGAATTATTTCGGGAGCTGGCGCAGCAATATGAAGTGTATATCATTGGGGGATCGATCGCAAACCGGAAAGCAGAAGGTACATATAACACTTCGTTGGTTTTTGCTCCGAACGGCGAGGTGGTGCACGAATACAGCAAGGTACATTTATTCCGCTTGATGGAAGAAGAGAAATATTTACAGTCAGGTGAAGCGATCGAAAGCTTTACGCTTGACGAGATGCCTGCGTTCCTGCAGATTTGCTATGATATTCGTTTTCCAGAAAGCATTCGCAAAGGTGCGCTTGCTGGTGCGGAAGTGCTGTTCGTGGTAGCGGAGTGGCCCAACCCGCGTCTTGCCCATTGGCGGCAGCTATTGATTGCCCGCGCAATCGAAAACCAGATGTATGTCGTGGCCTGCAACCGGGTAGGCAGCGACCCGAACAATACGTTCTTCGGGCATTCGCTTATCATCGACCCGTGGGGCGAGATTGTGGCCGAAGGTGGCGAAGGGGAAGAAATTGTTGTCGGTACGCTGGATCGAACGCTGGTGGAAGATGTGCGCAGGCGGATTCCGATTTTCGCCGATCGGAGAGCAAGCCTGTATACGTTATGAAAAACGAAACGCGGGGGACCCCCGCGTTTTTGTTTGCCATAGACAGGACGCAGACATCCGTTTAGAAGAGATCGTCTCCGTTATGGCTATTGTCACGCATGGAGTCGATAGCGCCCAGGACAATATGGGCGAGGCCGAAGCCTGCCAATCCCCAGGCGTATGGATTATCGCTGCGGATATCCATATGACGACGGTTCAGCATGCTGACACCGGTTAAGGTCACGGCGGTTCCGAGTGCGATCGGGATAATGCCTTTTCTCATCAGTCCAACACCTCCTGCTAAAAGCTTGCCCGAAGCCGGGACGCGATATGTTTGGCATTGTTTTCTTGGGAATTGTAGTACAATAAGAAAGAAGATCGCCTGGAAAGGAAGGGACGGCATGGGATATTGGAGTTCCGTGCTGCTTGTGTTCTTGGGCGCGTGCAGCTACGGTGTTTTATCAACATTTGTAAAACTGGCGTATCAAGCCGGATTTCTGCCGGGGGAAGTCAGCGGCAGTCAGATGTTTTTCGCTATGGTGTTTATGTGGGGAGTGGCGCTTCTATTCTCGCGGCGGAAAGTCAGGGGAAAGCAATGGCTTACGCTGGCGGGAACCGGCCTTGCGACTGGCCTGACCGGCATACTTTATTATCAGTCGCTGCAGTATGTGCCGGCTTCAATCGCGATTGTGCTCTTGTTCCAATTTACGTGGATTGGCGTGATAATCGAATCGTTTATAGAGCGACGCCGGCCCGGCGTAGAAAAGGTGGCGGCTCTTGTGCTTTTGGCAACAGGGACGCTGCTCGCAGGCGGTGTGTTGGCAGGAGAATTTGGCAGTTTACACCCGGTGGGGATTCTGTTCGGACTGCTGTCAGCGGTTACTTATGCGCTATTTATTATTTTTAGCGGGAGGGTGGGGCATGAAATTCCCCCCTATACGCGCTCCGCAGTCATGCTAACGGGGTCGGTGCTTATTACGTTCATCGTCTATCCGCCTTCATTTTTATTAAACGGCGCGCTAACGGAAGGGCTTCTTGTTTACGCTCTGCCGCTTGCGCTATTTGGAGGCGTTATTCCCACTTTATTTTTTACGCTTGGCGTGCCGCATGTCGGAGGCGGCCTGGCAACCATTCTAAGCGCCGCAGAGCTGCCAATGGCGGTATTCATGTCCAGCGTAGTGTTGCACGAAAAGGTCAGTCTCTTACAGTGGCTTGGTGTGGTGATTATTCTCGTCGGCATTGCCGTGCCGGAACTTTCGCATAAACACCGTACGGCGGCCGTGCGAGATCGGGGATAGTTTGTGTTCTCCTTTTTTTCTGCTATGATCGTAAAAAAGAAACCAGTGGAAGGATGAAGTGTGTGAATAAGCAAATGACGCTGTTTCAACGGTTAACGGAAGCTTGTGGTGCCCCCGGGTTCGAAGGGGAAGTACGCGGCATTATGCACGAATACATAAGCGAGACGACGAATGAAATTGTATATGATAATCTTGGCGGAATTTTCGGCGTGCTGCGCGGGGAAGAGAACGGTCCGAGAATTATGGTGGCAGGACACATGGATGAAGTGGCGTTCATGGTTACGAGAATTACCGAAAAAGGATTTATTCAGTTTCAACCGCTGGGCGGCTGGTGGAGTCAGGTGCTGCTGGCTCAGCGCGTCCAAATTATGACGGAGAGTGGACCGGTCATGGGCGTGATCAGCTCCATTCCGCCCCACGTATTGCCGGAAAACTGGAAAAACAAACCGATGGACATGAAAGATATGTTCGTTGATGTAGGCGCGGATAACAAGGAGGATGCGGAACGTATGGGGCTTCGGCCGGGGCAGCCGATTCTCCCGGTCTGCCCGTTCACGGTCATGAGCAATCCGAAGAAGCTGATGGCGAAAGCATGGGATAACCGATACGGCTGTGCGCTTGCGGTTGAGATGATGCAGGAAATGAAAGGCACGCAGCATCCGAATATCATCTACGGCGGTGCTACCGTGCAGGAGGAGGTAGGACTGCGCGGTGCAGGTGTGGCAGCCAATATGATTGAGCCGGATTTATTCTTCGCACTGGATGCAAGTCCTGCAGGAGACGTTCCGGGTGTCAAGGATGGCATGGGCAAGCTGGGCGACGGCCTCTTAATGCGAATCGTGGACCGGACGATGGTGACGCTGCCGGGACTTCGTGATTTTATGATCGATACAGCAGAAGAGTTGGGAATTCGCTATCAGTTTTTTGTCTCGCCGGGCGGCACGGACGCAGGCCGGGTACATCTGACAGGCAAAGGTGTGCCTTCCGCCGTGATTGGTATTCCGGCCCGCTACATTCATAGCCATGCAGCCATCATTCACCGGGATGATTACGAAGCGGCGAAGCAGTTGCTGTTGGCGCTGCTCAAGCGAATCGACGGTAAGGTGCTGCAACAAATCAAAGAGCGCAAGTAAGCGGCAAGGAGGGACGTTGTGCAGTATCTGTACTTACACAGGATCGAACACAGGGAAGCGCAAACGGTACAGTATGTATACCGATTCGAAGACCACCGTCTTTCCCCGAACAATCTGGTGATTCGAAAGCTGTTTCACTGTATGCTGGAGGTGATGCGGGACGGGCTGACCGCAGTCGAGATCGAGTACAATGATGCGGAGATGGCAAAGCTCGTAGGACTGGAGCGTGCTGTAGAGTTTCTTACCGTAATGGGAGCACGTGAAGCTTCGCCTCGGGAATACCGACGGGACGGGGTATTACTGAGCCGGACGTTTACAACGGAGCTTACGCCTGCACGGCTTGATTACTTTTTTGGCCTTAAAGATTTGGATATTGCATATCGTTTGCTTTTTCTGGCTAACGGTGCCGAACGTATCCATATGTACTTTTCTGAAACGCTTAGCTGCCTGCTGCCGATTGAGGCAGAAGACGCATTTCTTGAGCTTTTGTCCGCCCAGCGTGTACCGCATAGGATTTTGGGGGAAAACCGTTAAATTTTTGTCGATTTTTGCTTAAAAATCACCATTTTCCCTAAATTTTCTATTGTTTCTTGCCGAATTTTATATTATTCTTTTTATGACAACTTATTCAATTGGTTGAGAGTTGTTGTTTTTGACTCCGCTTTTGCGGGGTCTTTTTTTTCGACAAAAAATTTACGGTATAAATGAATAAACATACAAAAACGAGGCGTCTTCCGCCTCGTTTTTGTGCGGGATGGGAGAGCGTGCAGCCTCCCGATCTTGTATTGCTAATTGACTTTGCGTCCGGCTTCTTTCCAGAATGGCTCGCGCAGCACGACTTTTTGAATTTTGCCGGATGCGGTTTTCGGCAGCTCTGCAACAAATTGAACCGATTTTGGACACTTGAAGTGTGCCATCCGCTCACGGCAGAATGCGATGATGTCCTCTTCCGTCACGTTTGCATTTTCACGCAGCACACATACGGCGTGCGGCACTTCGCCCCATTTCTCATGCGGAATGGCAATGATTGCTGCCTCAAGCACCGCCGGATGCTCATACAGCGTGCCTTCGACTTCGATGGAGGAGATATTTTCACCTCCGCTGATAATAATATCTTTCTTCCGGTCAACGATATCGATATAGCCGTTCTCATCAATGGTTGCCATATCACCGGTATGGTACCAGCCGTTTACGATGGAACGTGCCGTTTCTTCCGGTTGCAGCCAGTAACCGTCCATAACGGAGTTGGAGCGGCAGATGACTTCGCCTATTTCCTCGCCGTTCGGCTCTACATCTTCTCCGTCTTCATTGACAACGCGCGCTTCAACGTTAATCATGCTAATTCCGGCTTTGGCTTTTAAGCGATGAATGCGCTCTTCATCAGCCGTGTCGCGGATGTCTTTCTTGATATGGCCGACGGTGACGAACGGCGAAACCTCCGTCATGCCGTACACCTGCAGGAATGTCCAGCCCAATTCTTTTTCAACCGCTTTCACGAAAGACGGCGGCGGAGCGGAGCCGGCGATGACTACGCGGACATTCTGCGGAATGCTGGCTGTCTTGGACGTAGGCTCATTCAAAATCATATTCAGTACGGTAGGTGCCATACAGGCGACGGTTACACCTTCCGTTTGGACCAGATGCACAATATGCTTAGGATCAATCTTGCGCAGCATTACGTGAGTTGCACCCATGCCGGTAAAGGAGAATGGTGTGCCCCACCCGTTGACGTGAAACATCGGAAGCGTATGAAGCAGCACGTCTTCATCTTCGGCGCGTACATGGATAATGGTATTAATCGCATTCATATAAAGGCTGCGATGGGTTTGAATAACCCCTTTGGGACGCCCGGTTGTACCGCTGGTGTACAGGATGGTGGCCATATCCCGTTCATCAACTTCAACGTCCACGGCGTTCTCCGAAGCGCTTTCAATTATATCGTCGTAGATAAGCCAACCGTTATGGTTTTTGAATCCTTCTACAGGCAGAGAGATATAGCGTTCTACGCTCTGAAGCTGTCCTATAATCGGTTCAATGAGCGGAGCCAGCTCTGCGTCTATTAGAAACATTTTGGCACCGGAGTGGTTTACAATATACTCATAGTCTGCAGGAACCAGACGGGTATTCAGCGGTACGATAACCGCACCAAGCAGGAAAGCTGCATAGAATGCCTCGTACATTTCCAGACGGTTCGGGGACAGCACAGCAATGCGGTCTCCCTTCCCGATTCCGTGCGCCTGGAATGCGTTTGCCAGGCGGTTTACGCGTTTTCCAATCTCTGCGTAGGTAAAACGCCGTTCGCCGTCAACAACGGCCGTTTTCTGTGGATAGTGGTATACGGCTCTTTTTAAGAAATCCTGCAGCAGTAAAGGTACGTACATAGTTTCTCTCCTCTCCAACGTAAACAAATCTGTACAACATTGTACACAATCAAAATACCATAAAAATTCAAAAAAAAAGAGAATAAAGCGAATTTTTTTCGAAATATTATGTAGAAAGCCGGGAACACTCGCGGCATCTCCCGGCTTTTCGCAGGCGAAAGTTATTCAATAGTAAATCCGATAATGCCCCGGATCGGATTATCCATGTTGCGCCCGTCCCCGTAATACAGGTGCACAGGCCCGTCTTCCCGGATCGGTTTGCCGTCAATTGCGAAACAAAGCACCGCGTCATATGCTTCATCAAGCGAGAGGGGAACTTCTTCTCCGTTTTGCAGGCGACAGACAAGCCGCGAAGCGTCAGAGCCGGGTTCCGCGTTTTTAATAAACGGCTGCAAATTCATGCCGTAATCCCCTACGATTTTCTTTTTCTCGACGAACAGCTTCTCGCTTTGCTTGGTCGGGATCACACCCTCGGTCAGTTCCCGGTCCCATCGCTGTCCGATTTTCATAAGCTCATCTTCATGGCTTTCCGTTTTTTCCTCACCGAGGTTGGCGAAGAAGTCTTCCATTTTAAACTTTCGGTCGTCGAAAATCCATACGCTCGGATCAAGCGTGATAGGGAATTTGACATTGCCGTTTACTGTGATTACATTTGCCACATTTTCTCTCCCCTTTTATAGAAAATAGAACGCCGCACCGAGAATAATGTAGACAACAACAAGCAGCACGCCCTCGTACCAGTTGGTGCTGCCGTCCCGTGAAATGGAAGAAGCGATGAATGCTCCTACCCCGATGGCGGCTAGTTCGTATGAAGTAAAGACAAGGTCCATTGGTTTGCCGAACAGCAGGCTGACAAATACGAGTGTCGGAGCGACGAACAGGGCAATCTGCAGACTGCTTCCTACCGCAATCTCCACCGAGGCGCCGATTTTGTTCTTCATGGCAAGGAAGACGGCGGCGCTGTGTTCGGCGGCGTTACCGACAATCGCAATGACGAAGGCGCCGACGAAAATTTCCGACCAGCCCAGGTTGTGGGCCACCTCTTCAATGCTATGTACGAGCCATTCGCTTGTAATCGCCACGAATACGGTTGCGACGATAAGAAGGATGATGGAGAATCCTTTGCTCCACATATGCCCGGTTTCTGCTTCTTCTTCCGCAGCCTGATCGGCCAGCTCTTCCTTATGGGTAATCATAGAGAAGAGCAGCCAGAGTATGTAGGCGACAATAAGAAGTCCGGAGATGATTAAGCTGAGCGTAATGGTCCGTTCTTCATGAAGCTGTTTTAAGAAGACGGCCGGAATAAAGAGTGCGATAACCGCCAGTAGCATCAAAGAAGAATTATGCCCGGCAAGCAGCGGATTAAAGCGCTGCTCTTTGAACTTCAGGCCGCCTGCAATGACGCTTAAGCCCAGCACTAACAGCAAGTTACCGATAATGGACCCGGTGATACTGGCTTTCACCATATCAAATAATCCTTCTTTGAGCAGGAAAATGGCGATAATTAGCTCCGCCGCATTCCCGAATGTTGCATTCAGAAAGCCTCCGACACGCTCCCCAGCATAATGGGCGACGCTTTCTGTTGCCTTGCCCAGCAGGCCGGCCAGCATAATGATGGCGGCCGACGTGGTGACAAACTGCAAACCGGCCGATTCCGTGAAATAGTGGGCCCAGCCGCTTATTGTTGTCAGCACGATGACAAGCGTAAAAAACGGTTTCTGATTCAAACAATTCCCTCGCTTTCCCGCATGAATTTGCTTGATTTTTACCGCAATGGTGCATAACCTAAACAATAGTGTAAAGCATGGAGGAAGCAAAAAGCAAAATTTTTTCAAGTTTGGTAGGGGAAAAGCATATGAAAAGAGTGGCCGTTATCGGAGCGGGCTACGCCGGGCTTGCCGTTAGTGTGGGGCTTGCGCACTTCGGGGCTGTGGTCCGCTGCCTTGATATTAATGAACAAAAAATTAATCAGCTTTCACTGGGCGTGCTGCCGATTCACGAACCGGATATGGAGGAAATGATGCACCTTCAGATGACGGAGGGACGGCTTTCATTTTCAACGGATTTGGCGGCAGGCATTGGGCAGGCTGACATCATTTTCATTGCTGTAGGTACACCCGGCCAGGAGAAAGGGTCACCGGATGTAACGGCAGTATTCTCTGTCGCTGATATGATTGGACAGTACGCGAAAAAAGATGCGGTAGTCGTGGTAAAAAGCACCGTACCCGTTGGAACATGTGAAGTGGTACAAGCCCGTCTGCGGGAGCAAACATGCGGAGTTGCTGCATGTGAGGTAGTGGCAAACCCTGAATTTTTAAGGGAAGGGCATGCCCTGCACGATTTCTTGCAGCCGGACCGGATTGTACTAGGAGCAGCAGGCGAACGTTCTCTTGCCGTTATGCGGGATTTGTATGCGCCGCTGGTAGAGACAGGCGTTCCCCTGTATACGACGGACTGGCAAACGGCAGAGATGATTAAATACAGCGCGAACAGCTTTCTTGCGATGAAGGTTGCGTTTATTAACGAAATCGCCCGGCTATGCGATACGGTGGGAGCGGACATAGAGACGCTTTCGGCTGCACTGGGAGCAGATCCACGAATCGGCGGGAGACATCTTAAGCCGGGTCCGGGTTATGGCGGTTCGTGCCTGCCGAAGGATACGGAAGCATTCGCGCGCTTGGCACGACAAGCGGGCATGCCGCTTTCTATCATCGAATCGGTTATCGAAAGCAATCAGAGACAACAAACATATGTTGTCGAAAGGGTCAAGCAGGTACTTTCGGATTTGCGGGACCGCCGCATCGCCGTCCTCGGCCTGGCATTCAAAGCGAATACGGATGATATGCGGGAATCGCCCACGATTTCTGTCATTGACCACCTGCTCTCGGAGAGGGCACAGGTCATTGCCTACGACCCGAAGGCGATGAAGAAAGCCAGAGAGAGATGGGGAGGGCGGATTCGGTATGGCAGGGATGTATACGAAGCGGCAGAGGGAGCGCATGCTCTTCTTATACTGACGGAATGGCCGGAATTCCTGGCAGTGGATAAGGACAAGTTGGCCCGGACAATGGAAGAAAAAAACATATTTGATTTCCGCAATATGTACAATCGGCATCAATGGAAAGAGCATGGATTTCAATATATCGGGATAGGGAAATGAGAAAGATGCATGAATAAAATGGTTGCTCTATTTTATTGTTGACAATAGTTCTCACTCACATTACACTACATGTAGTATGGTTCCAATGATAATGATTCTTATTATTAAAAAAATATACAAAGAGGGAAAAGGGGAAGTCATCATGAAAGCATGGAAAGTACTAACCACCACTGCCGTGGCAACGATGTTTGTTTTATCCGGATGCGGCGCAAGCGAAGAAGCGGCAAAACCGCAAACCGAAACCAAGCAGGAGCAGGCGACCGAGACGAAGACGGAAGCAAGCAAACCGGAGACAAATAAGGTAGATGCCGCGGCGTATACCTCAGCCGTAAAAGAATTGGTGGGTCTGGTAAAGAAGGAAGAGGAAGACAAAACGCCTGTCGAGTGGGACAAAGCAAAGAAATTGTATGATGAGAAATTGAAGCAACATCTCCAGATGCTGGATGGAGAATACGAAGAAAAAGTCAATGAACAGTTAACCGCAGCGCTTGAAGCGGGCAAATCGGGCCAGATGCCGGCATCCGTAACAGGACAAATCGTCGATAAGCTGCTGCAGAAAACTGCACTCTTGACAATGCGTTACGAATTCAAGCAGGCGAACGACGGATTCGATAAGAAAGAAGAGGCAAAGCAAGCCGTAGCGGCAGGG
>NZ_DFMZ01000109.1:0-8818 GCF_002375825.1 Aneurinibacillus sp. UBA3580 | reverse complement strand
GCAAGCCGTAGCGGCAGCGAAAGAAGTGTACGAGGGCATCCTGAAAGGCACAATGGAAAAGCGTGATACCGCATATGAAACCCAACTCGTCAGCACGATTGACACAGGTTTCGCCGAGATGAGCGGCGCTATCGATAAAGGAGACAATCTGGCGTACAATCTGGGCAAGCAAATGGTTGACAAGACGCTGATGAAAGGTTTTTATCTGGCATCGGGCGGTGAGAAAGGTTACGCTTATAAAATCGAGAAAGGCGTGAAAGAAGGAGAGAAGCCAGAAAAGTTGAAAATCATGCAGGCTGAAGGCTGGGCCTTCTTCCAATCAGTACAGGGCTACGTAGTGAAGCATGACCAGGCGTCAGCCGATTATATTAATCAGCAGTTTGATCTGGCGAATGACCCGAAGAACATCAAGGGAGACGAAATTCATGCGGCCTATGTTCGGAGTTTGAGTGCAACGGCGAAGCATGAATATGATGAGTCCTTCGAGAACTGGGGCAAGGATAAAGCTGTAATTACCTCCTTGGAAGGCGCGCTTTTCCTTGATATGATAAAAACGGATTTGCCGAAAGTGCTGGGGGATGAAGCGAAAGCGAATAAACTGCTTGAGCAGGCACAGCAGCACCTGGAAGCCGCGAAAGCAAAAGATAAGCAGAAAGCAGAAGCCATCTTTAAGGAGATGAAACAATCGCTTGATAAGCTGACAGCCTACGGTAAATAATAGCCTATCATTATAGATAATCAAGGGGGTACGGATATGAAGCAGTTCAAACGGTTCATTTCCGCCCTCTTTGTTTGCGTGTTGGCGATTGCCCTTATGCCGCTTGCGGCATGGGCGTACTCATACGGCAACCCGAACGAAGAGGCCGTAGCGGAAAACTACAAACAGGTAGTGGCGAAGCTGAATCAAGAACCACCGGATTTCAAAGGCGCGGTCGAGATATTCCAGCCGATTAAAAAGGAGTTGGATATGCATATGGGTCCCGAGCCGGCTAAAGCGATTCAGGATGCGCTTGCCGCCGAGGATAAAGAAGCGGCGCTGAACACTTATCAGAAGACCCTTATTCTGAACATCGCACGGCGAATGGAAAGTATCGAAAAAGATTTTAAAAACTATGAGCAAAATAAAATTTTGCTTGCGAAAGCAAGAGCTACATACGATGCAATATCACCTATCGTAAAAGAAAAAGATCCGAAAGTGGACGAGAAAGTGCGCGCCGCATACGATGAAGCATTAGCGGCACTCGGCAATCCCGGATTATTTGGGGTAGGGGTTAAACAGCCGGATCAGGCGAAGTACACTGCAAAGAAAAATGAAATCTTTGATGTGCTAAAACAGGAATTCGGCATAGAAAGCCTCGATGTCGGCCATTTTAAGCCGGGTGAGGGGCCGGGCAACCCGGTTAAGAAGACGTCAACCGGTCTTGGCGACCCGAAGAACTGGATTCCGCTTGCGGCTATTATTCTTGTACTGGGATTCATCGTATTCCGTACGATGCGCAAGCGGCGTGCATAACCGATGAAGCGTGCCGCTGTTATTGCGCTGCTTACGTTATGCATCCGGCTTCCGTTTCTGGCAGACGGGCCGGGGGGATGGGATGACGTCGATTTTGCGCTGGGAATGCAGCAGTATGATCTGGCGGCGATGCAGCCCCATTTCCCGGGGTATCCTGTGTATATGTTCGTCGCGTTTCTTTTTGGCCGATTTATAGAAAATCCGTTTCTTGCGCTGTCCGCCATATCCGCACTGGCGGCGGCGCTTGTTGTTTTTCCGCTGCATCGTACGGTTCGTGCTTATAGCGGGTTGCGTACGGCTGATGCGGTAGCCTTGTTGTGGTCGGTAGCCCCGCTCTCGTTCGTGCTGGGCACACAACCCCTCTCCGATAGCTTTGGTACGCTGTTGTCTGTCCTGCTTGTGGCCAGCAGCGCACGTGCGCTGGATGCTCGGCTTGATGAACGACGGCGGGCCATGGCGCTCTTAATGAGCGGAGTTTGGCTCGGCCTGCTGTACGGTGTCCGCGTATCCTATTTGGCGTTCGGTGCCGTACCGCTATGGGCGGGGTGGATGTACGGCAGGGAAACAAGAAGGTGGAGCGACGTAGGATTCGCCGTGCTGTGTGCGGTGCTCATCTCTTTCTTCTGGTCGTACGCTATGGCGATAAACGTGGGGAGCGTAAACGGATTGCTGAAGTTGGCGCTGGCGTTTACCGGCGGGCACTTCTCTGACTGGGGCGGGACATACACGGGCGGAAGCCTGGGAGAGCGTCTGGTCTACTGGATTTTTCGTCAGTGGTTTGCGGCGGGTCTGGGTACACCTTGGCCGGGACAGCATTGGATTAGCTGGGGTATAGGGCTTTTGCTTATGCTGAGTATAGGCGGGTGGCGGCTCGCTCGGAAGAGAGGGGAAATACGGGTAAGCGGCCGTATCCGGGAGCTTGGTCTGCTGTTCATGTGGGTTGTGCCGTACGGATTGTGGGCGTTTTTTGCACAGAATGCAGATAAACCGCGCCATATTCTTCCGCTGCTTATCCCGCTGCTGTGGGCTGTGGCAAGCGGACTGTTGGCCTTGCGCAGGAGCGGTCCCCTTATGATTGGTATGCTGGCCTGCTGTATGTTTATAGTAAGCTGGACACAGGTGGATGAGCAGCGTCGCACCCCGTCACCCATGGCGCAGTTGGCCGACTATGCGGCTTCGCATCTGCCGGCGTCCGCCGTCGTATACACGTATGAGGAAGAACGGGTGATGCGCTATAAATATCCTGCATTGGAGACGGTGCGTCTGCGAAAATGGGAAGATTTCCAAACATCGATTCTTAGTCGACACCTGCAGGCTGAATCTGTGTTTATGACTGAGAATGTGTTGGAAGGATTCGGGCGTCCTGAAATCTGGCGGTATGTGCGGGAGCGGGCGCGGTTTAACGGAAACCCCTGGCTGTATCCGACGTATCATGAGATTGTTTTGTACGAAGTCCGTCCGGAGCAGAAAGAGGCATGGCAGCGTTTGATGCAAAATTGATAATTGATTTCAAAGAATGATACCTTTATAATGAGAATGAAAATAATTATTAATTAGATAGGATTGAGGGAGTGGCGAGCATGGAATTGCAGGCGTTCTTGATTACGTTCCGTGAAGCCCTGGAAGCGCTGCTAATCGTCGGTATTATTACGTCGTATTTAAAACGGGTAAACCGTCCGGAGTTTACCAAGTACGTCTGGCTGGGAGCGGGACTTGCGGTCATTGCTTCGCTTGGATTAGCGCTGGTCTTCCAGGTTGTCCTGGATGGTTTTGCTTCAATGGGATCGCAGAACTATATGAAGGTAGGCATTATGATCATCTCGGGTGTGCTGCTGACACAGATGGTGTTCTGGATGGCCGCGCAGACCAAAGACATCTCGGGCGAAGTCCAGGGCAAGTATGACCAGTTTATTACCACCGGAAATGTAATCGGAATGGTCATCCATGCGTTTCTCGTCGTCGTGCGCGAAGGGGTAGAGACGGTGTTCTTCTTTGCTGCGATTACAGGAGGGGATATAGGCCGTGCAATGCAGTCATGGGGCTCGCTTGGCGGTATCGTGCTGGCGGCGCTCGTCTCGTTCCTATTCTTCCGTGGCACGATGCGCGTCCCGTTGAAGACATTCTTTAAGGTGACCGGCGTATTTATCGTGCTGATAGCGGCGGGCCTGATTGTGCAGGCGGTATCTATCATGCAGGATATGAGCCTTATCGGTTCGGTAGCACCGCATCTCTATGATTTAACCTGGTTTATGCCGGAGCATCCGATTGACGAAGAGCATTATATCCGCGATACAGGCCATGCGCCGTGGATTTCGGGGGATGTCGGCATTTTCCTCAAAGCGCTGTTCGGATACGCTTCTTCGCCTTCGCTGGAAGAGGTCTTGATTTACTGGGGATACTACCTTGCGCTGTACCTGTTGCTGCGCGGGCGCGGCGAAGAGCAGGGGAGCCGTGCAGCCCAATCGCCCAAGGGCCAGGGAAAGGTAAAGGAAGCATAATAAGAAACAAAAGCCGGCTCAGCCGGCTTTTATGTTTTAAAAGCAAAGAGGTGGAAGGAAAGGTGAAACAAGCGTCAGCATTCGAAATTGTCGCGGCGCGCTGCTGGAATATACTAAACGAAGGCAAGTCGTTTACACCGGTCTATACAGCGGGCATCGCACTAGTATATTATCTGGTTACAGGCTGGCAGACGTCCGGATTTTTCCTCGGCATGGCGTATCTGCTGCCATTGTTTGTGATTTATTATTTGTATGATTTCCCGCTGCATTTGCGGTGGTTCCTCTGGCTGCCGCTTGCGGCCGCGATCGGGTTGTTTGGCGTTCCAGACCCCGGGCTTTTGCTGTTTGCGCTTGGCATGTATGTTTTCTTTACGGTATTTTTCTGGGGAACGTTATACTATCATCTGCGCATCGGAACGACCTGGTGGAATTTCTTGCGCATCTGGAAGCTGTTTTTGAAAAATACGGACTCGACAAGCGGTAACGTGTTCGAGCAGGTGCCGAAGTTTTTCCTGCAACTGCTTGTGTTTTCGGCCGTGTATGAAGCGGGTCCATCTGTATCGTTGCTTGGCAAAGTCGGCGCGTTGTCAGCAGGTACGATGCTATTTGCGTTTCTGATTCACCGTTATTTGTTTAACTGGAAGCCGATAGAATATCCGACATATACCGACCCGGCTACATTGCCACATGCTCCGCTCGCAAAGAAGGTTGTCATCGTCGTCATCGACGGCTGCCGTAAAGAGCGGTTGTATGAAGCGGACGCTCCGTTTCTTCATGGCCTGATGCGAGAAGGCACGGTGTATGAGACGATGGAGACCATTTATCCGGCGCGTACGGTAACCTGCTTCTCTTCCATGTTTACCGGGACATACCCGCGCGAGCACGGGATTAAATCCAACATGGTATGGGACTTGCTGGTGAAAGTGGAGAGCATCTTCGACGTATTGAAAAAACAGGGAAAGAAAGGTGTACTGTTCGGCTGCGCGCATTTGATTGATGCGTTCGGTGATTACGTGGAGAGTTTTACGGCGGTGTCTCATAATGATGTCGTCGATAAAAAAATTATGGAGCAGGCAAAAGTAATCTATGAACGCGAGAATCCGGATTTGTTCATTGTCCAGATGATTGCGGTAGACCAGACGGGGCACAGTCGTGGTGTTCTGTATCCGGAGTATCTCCAAAAAATTAACGAAGCGGACAAACTGATCGCTGATTTCCACGCCTGGTTGACCGCGCGTGGCGAGATGGACGAGACCGCGTTTATTGTGATGGCGGACCACGGCCAGGGGAATGGCATCGGCGGGCATGGCCATCTGGATGTAGGTGAGCGTTTTGTGCCGTTCTTTATGCACGGGCCGATGATTCAGCAGGGAAAAAAGGTAGAGGATTTCCGCAGCATTGTTTCCGTAGCGCCAACGATTAGCGCGCTGCTTGGTGTGCCGCTGCCCGACCATGCCCGCGGACCCATTCTTGCGGAAGCGTTTAGACAGAAGGAGAAAGCAAGCCATGAAGAAACTCATCGTCGTTATTCCCGCGTTTAATGAAGAAGCATCGCTCGGGACGGTTATCGGCAAAGTACCGCGCTCGTTTAACCCGCAGTTGACAGTAGAGGTACTGGTCGTTGATGACGGATCGACTGATCGTACAGTAGAAGTGGCGGAGCGTGCCGGCGCGGATCATATTTTGTCGTTTTCGCGCAATCGTGGATTGGGTGCCGCGGTACGGGAAGGATTGAAAGAAGCATATCGATTGGGAGCCGACTTAGCGGTAATGATTGACGCGGACGATGAGTACCCTGCAGAGCATATCCCACGCGTGGTCGTTCCGATACTCACGGATGCGGCTGATTATGTGCTTGCGTCCCGTTTTCGCCGTCGGGTGCGGGGAATGAAGCTGTATCGCCGTCTGGGCAATTATTTTTTTACCGCGCTGCAGTCGGTGCTGCTGCGTACATGGATTACGGACGGGCAGACCGGATTTAGAGCTTTTTCCCGTTCTGTACTGCGTGATATGGATATTTTACATGACTATAATTACGCTCAGGTTATGACGATGAACATTGTGCGTCAGGGGTATCGACTCGCGGAAATAGACATCCCATACAAGGTGCGGGAAACCGGTCAATCGTTTATTACGTTTCGGTATCTGCTCCATGTGTTTCCGGCCATTTGGCGTGAGTGGCGGCGTAAAGATATCAAAAAATCAACGGGAAATCCGGAAACGAAACTGCGGCCGTCCGATTAAGGACGGCCGTTTTCTGTGAAAATAAGGAAAGAAGAAAGAGGAAAGAAGAACCAGGGGAGAAAAGGGTGGTCGCCTTTTCCCGCATTGAAATCTTCCTTCTCTTTTCCTCCTTCTATCTTTTATCTGATGACTTGTAGCTGGCAGGTCATCAAGGTTTTGTAGTGTTTTGGATTCCTAATTACAGAAAATATGTTTTCCGATTTTCTTGATTTGCGGACGTGTCCAAATCCAGCCGGATGTTGCCGTGTCAGGATTGAAATAATAAAGGGCTCCGCCGCTTGGATCCCAGCCGTTTAATGCATCTTGCACCGCTTTTTCTGCCGTTTTATTGGGAGTTAGCCAAATCTGACCGTCCGCTACTGCTGTAAATGCTCCCGGTTCAAAAATGACCGCGCTTGGAGAATCAGGGAACGAAGGGCTTTTTACCCGGTTCAAAATCACGGCGGCTACGGCTACCTGTCCGACATAAGGCTCTCCGCGTGCTTCACCGTACACGGCGTTCGCCATAATTTTCAGCTCATTTTTTGAAAGTGACATATTGGTTCGAGGCAGTTTTTTGCTGGCGGGGGCGGCTGCCTGCGGTGCCCCACCGCCTCCGGTTCCAGGTGACACGGCAACTTCACCGGGACCTGGCCGCCAGTTCTTCGTCGCCTGCCACAGCTTTAGTTTTGTCTTTGGACCAAGGATACCATCGATTGGCAGACCGAATTCATACTGGAAGTTGCGCAGACCGTTGTATGTACGCCAGGAGAACGTGCCATCAACTTTACCTGTGTAAAATCCGAGAAACTTTAAGCGACCTTGCATTTCACGTACATCGGGACCGGACGAACCGACGTACACTGTCTTTTTGCTGAATGCGTGTGTTACCTGCTGGGGAAGCCAGGGGAGACCGGCACACAGAAGCGATAGGACCAGGGATAGGCTAAGGAGCCATACGCACTTTTTCTTGTCCATAAGAACCTCCATTTGTAAAGATTAAAGGTAGTTGTCCATATTTTGAGCGTGAAGTTGAAAAAACATGTGTATAATGGAAAGTGAAATGAAGGAAATGATTGGAGTTAAGATAACCATGAACCGTGAACTCGATGAGATGGCGAAAGTATGTAAGGCGCTGGGACATCCGGTGCGTCTGAATATTCTTCATCTCCTGGCTAACCAGGATGAATACTATTGCGGCGATATTGTCTCACTGGTCGGGATGGCCCAATCGACCGTATCGCATCACCTGAAAATTTTAAAAGACAGCGGACTTGTCGAAACTGAGGAGCGTGGTACGTTTGTGTGCTACCGTGTGCAGCGGGAGAAATTAAGTGAGCTTTCCGCATTTTTGCTCTCATTGTAGAAAAAATTTAGGCGCTTTCAGGAAACAAGTTGCCTTCGCCTATATGAAAGAATAAAATGAAAATTAACTAGATATATAAAGGAGGAATTCCCATGGCCGATGTAAAAGGAAACGGAGTTGTGCGTATTGCGGATGATGTGGTTGCCGTAATCGCCGGAATTGCAGCAAGCGAAACCGAAGGTATTGCCGGTATGTCGGGTGGAATTACCGAAGGATTGGCGCGAAGAGTAAGCGGGAAGAATGTACAAAAAGGAGTATCTGTGGAAGTGGGAGAATTTGAAGCGGCTATCGATCTGCGCGTCATTGTCTCCTACGGCTCCAAAATCGACGAAGCATGCCGCAAGCTGCAGCAAAACGTAAAAGAAGCAGTAGAGTCAATGACGGGTTTGCGCGTCGTTGAGGTCAACGTGAAAGTCGAAGGCGTGGAATTCCCGAAAGCGGAGAAAGAGGCGCTGCCAGAGCCGGCGCACCGGGTTAAATAATTAGGGTAAGCAATGGGGCTGCTGGAAATTTGGCAGCCTTTTTGGTGTATAGATACATACCAGCGGGGAAAGAAGGTAGAGTGGATGAACCGGCGCAGGGCAACCTGGGTGTTTTGGATTGGAGTAGGGATCGTAGTATTGTTTATTGCAAAAGAAGTCGGTTTTCCCTGGCCGGATTTTGGGCGCGGCGATTATATCATGCAGGTTAAATATGTGTATATGCTGATTTTTATGTCATTTATCGCCATTGGTGCGTTTGTCATCTACTATATCATTCGCAAAATGTAAGAGAGCAATTAGGCGCTTTCCGCCTCTCCTTTGCCGGAACTTTGACATACGATGTTACAGGAAGTGCCGGAGAGGGGGGAACAGACCGTGAGCGGATTCTTCGATGGCGGAAGCGAAATCGTCTGGATTATCCTCATTATCCTTGTGCTTGTCTTTCTGTTCAACGGTTTTGATCACTGAGCGTAATTCAAAGAAGGACCCGTTTTTTGACCGGGCCCTTCTTTTTTTTGTGAAAATTATGAGAAAAGAAGGAGAGAAAGAGGAAATGAGATCCGGGGAAGAAAAAGGCGTTCGCCTTTTTCCCCGTTGAAATCCTCTCCTCATTCTTTCCTCTTTTTTCCTTCGTACCATAAGAGTCAGCCTCTCTCCCATGATTTTCATATCGGGGTTGCATCTGGCTTTTCCTGGATTTATTCCTCTTTGCACCGGCTAAGATGCTTTTTCCGAC
>NZ_DFMZ01000108.1:16913-20476 GCF_002375825.1 Aneurinibacillus sp. UBA3580 | reverse complement strand
GTGGTCGTACTATATCCTTACATCGTATCCGGAATTTGAAAAGTTTTTCGGACGCGAAGCGGACCGCAACCGCAAGCTATACAACGGAAACTTGAAAACATACTACTACCAGTATTATGGACCGCGGCCGCCGCGTAGCGAATAAAACACAGGGGTGATCTACGCAAAAAAGGAGCGGGCAAAAGTTCCGCTCCTTTTTTGTGATATAGGAAAGTATATTTCACTTTACAGTGATAAAGCGAAATATACTTTCCCTCCATTTGTAAGCAAGGAAAAACACACCCGCGAGTTTTTCTCATACTACTGATTAATCCGTATGAATATTGTATTTTTTCATTCGGTTATACAGCGTCACACGCGAGATGCCGAGCAGCTGCGCTGCGGCTGATTTATTGCCATAGGTCGTGCGCAGCGCCTCTACCAGTTCCTCATATTCGCTGCGTGCCGCAAGCGGTCTGGTGGCCGGCGTCTGGGCGGCAACCGCAAGCTCGTTCGGCTGATAGCCTTCCGGTAGATGCTCCGGCTCGATGCGCTCCTGATCCGTTAAGATCACGAGACGCTCCATAAGGTTGCGCAGCTGTCGGATATTGCCCGGCCAGGCATAATTAAGCAGCAGAATGATCGTTTTCGGCGCAAGCTCCGGGAGCGGCTTGCCGTATTTGACAGCGAATTCCTTTAAGAACAGCTGGGCGAGTTCGGGAATGTCCTCCTTTCGCTCGCGCAGCGGCGGAATCGGCACCGTGACAACATTCAGCCTGTAGAATAAGTCCTGTCGGAATTGGCCTGCCGCCACCATGGCTTCTAAGTCCCGGTTTGTCGCCGCCACGATGCGGACGTCGGTTGCAATCGGCTTGTGTCCGCCTACGCGGTAGAATTGCTTCTCCTGTAGCACGCGCAATAGCTTCACCTGTTGATCGAGCGGCAGCTCTCCGATTTCGTCAAGGAATAGGGTTCCGCCTGCGGCCGCGTCGATTTTCCCTTTTTTTTCCCTCATGGATGGCGCCGGTAAAGGCGCCTTTTTCATACCCGAACAACTCGCTCTCAAAGAGTGCGGCTGGGATCGCTCCGCAGTTGAGTGCGACAAAGGGACCGTCCGCTCGCAGGCTGGCGCGGTGTACGGCTTCGGCGAATAGCTCTTTTCCCACGCCGGATTCACCGGTAATCAGAAGCGTGGCGTCGGTCCGCGCGACTTTCCTCGTCAATTGAATCGCCTGCGTAATGGCGGCGCTGCGGCCCTTGATTTTGTAAAACGGATCTTCCTGCTGTTCATTGTACAGCTCATTTTCAAGATTGTGCAGATGTGCTGTCGTACTGGAGAGTCGGTCATGCAAACGCACGACGTCACTGATGTCTTTCTCTGCGGATAGTCCTCCAATAATCTGTCCGTCCAGCAGCACAGGAGATGTATTCACCAGCACATGGGTACCGGGCCGCGGCTGGTTATAGTGACGGACGACAGACGATCCGTCATGGATGCTTTTTAGAAGCATTACCGCATCTTTTTTAAAATGGCGCGTAATATGGTGATGCAGAATGTCTTCCCGCGGAATATGATACATTGCTTCCGCCTGTTTGTTCCAGTTCACCACGATTCCCTGCGCGTTCACAATCGTAAGGGAGTCATCCACCGTCTGCAGTACGCTCTCGTAAAACGCGAAGCATTCTCTAAGAGCCCGTGAGGCAGCCTGTGCGACGGTTTCTGCCGGTATGTATCCGACCGGCTCATCCATATCAGACAGTACTTGAATATCCGTTACGCCCGGCGTCGCCGAGATTACATCAAACAGAAGGGCCGATTCACGGGCCTGTGCAGAACAGGGACGATCCGGCAAAAAAGAAAGCGGTTGCATAATTTCGCGAAGAAACGGGTTATAGAAAGAAAAGGGTTGATTTGACATATAGATTCACCTGATTAGCAAATTTAACACAAGTGTATAAAGTAAAGAATATGATTTACAAACTTGTAAATCTTGTAGCACCGCTATTATACAACTGTATTAAAAAAAACGCAATTGACTGTATTAAAATATAAAGATCAAAAAAGGGAGTGGGATATTCCGCTCCTTTTTTGATCTTTGTATAAGAATCCAGCCATTATTTGGCGAATGTAGTGCTTCAAGCCGTTCGATTTGCTTGAGCGTCAGGTGCCGGGCGTGCTCTTGTCTACCTGTGCCGCAATTTGTTAAAATCAATTTTTTATATTGCTTGATCAATCTCCAGGCGGCGAGCCAGCTCATGCAGCAAATCGACCACGGTAATGATGCCGACCAATTGTTCATTCTCTACGACGGGCAGCGAATTTATTTTATGTTTGCGCATTGTCTGAATTGCTTCCGTAATCGGTGCATCCGGAGCAATGGTAATCAAGTTTTTCGTCATAATCCATTCTACAGGCGTTTCCTTCAAAATAGTCGGTGAATGGAGCGAAATCATCATCTCGCGGTGCACAATAATCCCCACTGCTTTATTTTGTTCGACCACAATCAGACGGCGAATATTTCTGTCTTTCATAATGCGTTCCGCTTCCTGGATCGGCGTAGCCGGGGTGATGGTAATTACGTCCGGCGTCATTAAATCTTTTACTCTCATCACGAGCGCATCCCCCATATTCCCTCAAAATTTGAGCCTATATACACGGGAATTATATCATAGAAAAACAGGATACAACCAGAATTGTTTCAGACAAAACAGGGGAGAGGAAAGAGAAAAGAAAATATGAAGGAGGCATACACATGAAGAAAATGTTGGGATCATTTGAAATTTCGATACGGAACTTGAATATATTGTAGAAGGAAAAATCAGAATCGAAGAAGAAAAGTATGACTAATTGTATATAATAACGAAAAAATACATACTAAATAGCTGTTTCAATAGGTTGAAATAGCTGTTTTTATGAACATTTTCATAGTATGATATGTATAGAGAAATGAGGTGAACGAACATGGGCACAAAGCATAAATATACAATAAAAATGAAGAAGAAAAAGCAGATTAGTGACTCAGTGTTCAATCTCCTTTTTAAAGATTTAGTCGAGTCAGAGAAGATTAAGCTGTATATGGATGAAATCAATCAGCGAATTTACAAAGGAGAGATGAGTCCAGCTGAGTTTAGTGAAAGTTTGTCCAGGTTAACTGACCGCTATGTAAAGAAGGGGATGCACCAGGCTGATCAGGCCAGCGTAGTTCGCTACATTAGCGCGTTTGCCAAGATAGAGAACAACGTGAAAGCCAACCTATGCATGATGAGCATGCGAGAAGCGAATGGAGAGGCAGCCTTTGAATCGGAAGAGGAGGCAGCCCGGAACATTATTCGCACATATGAAGAAACACAGCGATTGATTAATCGATGGGTAGAACAGTATGCGCTTACACGTGGAATGGATCCGGAGTGGGTAGTAACGCCGGATTTGGAGTGGATGGAGAGATGAAAAATAAAACGAGGCCGCGTATAATATGAATACGGACGGCCTCGTTTTTCTGTGAAAATCCTGAAATAAAGAAAGAAGGAAGGAAGAAGAGAAAAAAGATCCAGGGAAGACAAAGGCGTTCGCCTTTTTCCCCATT
>NZ_DFMZ01000108.1:15922-16706 GCF_002375825.1 Aneurinibacillus sp. UBA3580 | reverse complement strand
GCTGAGATGCCATGGTGGTTTTACAGTATATTAATGATCCCCGTGGTTGCCTTTGCTGGGATTGGTAATTACGAAACCTTCTTCGGGAAGGTACAGGTAATCGATTTTTACTCCGTCAAGTAAACTCTGTGTTTTATCGAGAATAACATCGATCTCCTTATCCGTGTGAATAATCTCATCGTTTTCGCCGGGCGTATCGAGATCAAGTCCATAGTGTGCGTGGTCTCCGTGCGCATGGGTGATGAACACGCGCAGCATTTTGCCCTCCGTGTCTTCCTGTGCCAGGATTTCCTTGATTTTTTTAGCGGCATTTCTTGTGATTTTACATTTCATCCATATTCGCTCCTTGCTTTTGTAAGATGGAAAAGCTGTATCGTGGCCTATTATACGCTATTTTGCCGTAATAGGGAAATGAAGCGGCACCAAAAAAAAGAGCCCTCAAAAGGACTCAACAGAAAAGAGGTGTGCCCATATGCTTTTACATCAGGGTAAAGGAGTGTGGGGACAAGACTATGTATCTTTAGGATACAGAGGGAATGCTAAGAGTATATGGAGTTCGCATTAAGTTTCTGTTAAAAAGCGGTCCCGGCTACTGCCGGGACCAAATGAGAATGGAGTTACCACAGGATGTGGTAAAATTGTGGAGATCAATCCACCACTTATCCTACTACAGATGTGTAATTTTTTTGTTTTTCTCTCATTAAGATTATGTTAATTTTGTAGGAGATGCGCTGTATTTTTTCGTATTTGCTCTTTCTTTGCTCACGATTTTCACAGAAAAAGG
>NZ_DFMZ01000108.1:12519-15823 GCF_002375825.1 Aneurinibacillus sp. UBA3580 | reverse complement strand
CTCACGATTTTCACAGAAAAAGGAGGACATAGCAATATGCTGGAACAACAACTTGGGGCACTGCTTACCCGATTGCGTGAGAAAAGCCCGCTTGTACATAACATTACGAATGAAGTGGTGACGAACTTCACAGCTAATGGTTTGCTGGCGCTTGGCGCATCTCCGGTGATGGCGTATGCGCCGGAAGAGGTGGCCGATATGGCCAAAATCGCCGGGGCGCTTGTGTTGAATATGGGGACATTGACGAAAGAAACCATCGAAGCTATGCTGATTGCCGGAAAATCGGCCAACGAGCACGGTGTCCCAATTGTATTCGATCCGGTGGGCGCAGGCGCAACGCCATTCCGTACAGAAATGGCTCGTCGTATCGTAGAAGAGCTTGATCTGGCCATCATCCGGGGAAATGCGGCGGAAGTGGCCAATATTATGGGTGAAGCCTGGGAAATTAAAGGCGTAGATGCAGGGAAATCCGGCGGCGATATCGAAGCTTTGACCCGCAAAGCTGCAGATAAGCTGAATGCTGTGGTAGCCATTACCGGAAAGGTGGACAGGGTAGCAGGTCCGAACGCGCTGTATGCGATTCATAACGGGGATGAAATGCTGACACGCATCACGGGTACAGGCTGTCTGTTGACCTCCATTCTCGGCGCTTACGCTGCTGTAGAGCGAGATTGGGCGCTGGCGGCTGCGGCTGGGCTTGCGATGTACGGGGTTGCGGCAGAGTTAGCGCGGCAGACGGTGTCCGCCCCGGGCTCGTACCAGATTGCCCTCCTGGATATGCTGTACAGTGTGGATGAAGATCAAGTTGCGAGCATGGCTCGCATCGAACGGAAATAACTGCAGAAAGAGTGACAGACATGAACAACCAGACCTGGAAAGAGAAGCTTGGCGTCTACCTTGTTATTGGGATTGAAGATGCGGGCGGCCGCACCGCGCTGGAGACGGTGCGGTTAGCGATTGCAGGAGGAGCGGATGCTGTACAGCTACGTGAGAAGCATGCGCCGCTTTCCCGGGTGCTCGAAGTCGGACGGGAGATGCGTGCACTATGCCGGGAGCATGGTGTACCGTTTATAGTCAATGACCGCGTGGATGTAGCGCTTCTGCTGGACGCGGACGGCGTCCATGTCGGACAGGACGACTTGCCGGCAAGCGAGGTCCGCAAGCTGGTAGACGGGCGGATGTTTATCGGAGTGTCGGCATCTTCTACGGAGGAAGCACGGAACGCGCTCGCGCAGGGGGCGGATTATCTGGGGGTCGGATCGATTTATGCCACCAGCAGCAAAGCTGACGCCGGCGATCCGGTTACACCGGCTTTGATTGGTGAAATCCGTAAGTTTTCTGATGTTCCAATTGTTGCTATCGGCGGAATTACCGGGGACAATTGTCCGGAAGTAATGAAGCAGGGAGCAAATGGTGTGGCAGTCATTTCGGCGATCGTCGGACAACCGGATCCGCGTCAGGCAGCCGCCCGGCTACGCGAAGTCGTCGCTTCCTGCACGTTAGAGTAGCCAACAAAAACCACCATGGCGTTTCAGCCGCAACCCCGACATGAAAATCGTGGGAAAGACGGCTGACTTTTGTGGTACGAAGAAAAAGAGAGGAAAGAAGGAGGAGAGGATTTCAATGGGGAAAAAGGCGAACGCCTTTTTCTTCTCTGGATCTCCTTTCCTCTTTTTCTCCTTCTTTCCTCATGATTTTCACAGAAAAAGGAGCGGGACACCCCGCTCCTTTTACTGTCTTGCTTTTCCTTCCCTAGATCTTATTTCCTCTTCCCCTTCCTTCTTTTCTCATGATTTTCACAGAAAAAGCGAACAAACATTCTTGTTTGATGTATAATAAAAAGGAAAAGGACGGCAGGTAAACTGGCTTATATTGCTTTTCGCGATAAAAACCAGTACATTGAATGAAAGAAACAGGAGGGGAAGGACTTGAGTCGTCAAAACGTATCACCAACCATACCAGCTTATAGCGATGATGATATTCGCGTTCTCAAAGGCCTGACCGCAGTACGTGTCAGACCGGGAATGTACATCGGCTCGACCGGAAGCCGCGGCCTGCACCATCTTATCTGGGAGATCATCGATAACTCCAAAGACGAGGTATTGGCCGGGTATTGCGATACAATTAAAGTTACGATTCACCCGGACGGGAGCATTAGCGTCGAAGATAACGGACGAGGCATTCCGACAGGGATAAACAAAGATGAAGGCATTCCGACGCCAACGGTTGTCTTCACTGTACTGCATGCCGGCGGAAAATTCGGCGGCGGCGACGGATATAAAAAATCGGGCGGTTTGCATGGCGTGGGAGCGAGCGTAGTGAACGCGCTGTCTGAATGGCTCGAGGTAGAGATTTATCGTGACGGAAATATTTATCGCCAGCGATTTGAATATGTGGAAGAGGCGGACGGACAATTCAAGGCCGGCCATCCGGTGACCGACCTCGAAATTGTCGGGACAACGCGCAAGACAGGCACCCGCGTTACTTTTATGCCTGACAGGCGTGTTTTCGGCGACACGAACGTCCAATACAGCGTGCTGCGCGAACGTTTGCGCGACAATGCGTTTTTGTTGAAAGGCGTGACGATTCACCTGCGCGACATGCGTCCGGGCGCTCCGGAGAAAGAGGAATTCCACTTCTCCGAGGGAATCAAATCGTTCATCGAGTTTTTGAATGACGGAAAAAACACGCTGCATAATACGGTGTATTTTGAAGGCGAAAAAGAGAACATCGAAATTGAACTGGCGTTCCAGTACAATGACAACACGTCGGAAAATCTGCTGTCCTATGTCAATACGATTCCGACGATCGATGAGGGAACGCATGTATCCGGCTTCCGAAACGCGTTTACGAAAGTGTGCAATGACTATGCGCGCCGTAACAGCATGCTTAAGAAGAATGACAAAAATCTGACCGGCAATGACTACCGGGAAGGGCTGATGGCCGTGCTCAGCATCCGAATGGATGACCCGCAATTCGAAAGTCAGACTAAGGAAAAGCTCGGCAGCGAGGAAGCGCGCTCTGCGGTGGAAGCATTTATCAGCGAGAAGATGAGCTTTTTCCTTGAAGAGAATCCGGACATCGCCAGGCTGATTATCGAGCGGGCGATTGAATCGCGCCGCATTAAGGAAGAAATTAAGAAAGCGGCCGAAGCGCTCCGCAACCCGAACAAGAAAGGCAAAAAGAAAGGCAAACGTACGATCAGCGATAAATATACGCCCCCGAGCAAAAAGGACGCAGAACGCAACGAGCTTTTTATCGTGGAGGGGGATTCGGCGGGCGGGTCAGCGATCAACGGGCGCGA
>NZ_DFMZ01000108.1:2878-12431 GCF_002375825.1 Aneurinibacillus sp. UBA3580 | reverse complement strand
CGGGCGGTTCAGCGATCAACGGGCGCGACCGCAATTTCCAGGCGGTGCTTAGCCTGCGCGGAAAACCGATTAACGTAGAGAAGAAAAAAATCTATGAAGTCATTGGACCGAACGGCAATGAAGAGATTAACACGATCGTTGAAGTGCTGGGTACGGGAATCGGTGACGATTTCAATGCCAACAAGTGCGCGTTCGACAAAATCATCATTATGACGGACGCCGATTACGATGGCGCTCACATTCAGATTTTGCTGCTGACCCTGTTCTACCGGTACTTCCCGGAGCTTATCAAACGCGGTAAAGTATTTATTGCGCAGCCGCCGCTCTATAAAGTATACAAACAGGGGAAGAAGGGCCAGGAGATGATATACGCCTGGACGGATGAAGAACGAATTGCGGCGCAGAAGAAGTTGGGCAGCCAGGCGGAAATTCAGCGCTACAAGGGACTTGGCGAGATGAACGCCGAACAGCTATGGGATACGACCATGAATCCTGAGACGCGCAAGCTGATTCAGGTGGACCTAGAAGAAGCGGCGGAAGCCGAGCGTATTGTCACCGTTTTGATGGGGGACAAAGTACCGCCGCGCCGCGAATGGATTGAAAGCAACGTGAAGTTTGTTATGGAGGAGGAATAAAGAGTCGATGTCATTGCCGCATGAACAGTACTTGCAGATGAGTGTGCGGGACGTGTATCGCTCGCGGTTCAGCGATTATGCCCGCTATATCATTCTATCAAGAGCCATCCCGGATGTGCGGGATGGCTTAAAACCCGTGCAGCGCCGCGTGCTGTACTCGATGTATAAGGAGAAAAACACTCCCGATCGGCCGTACCGAAAGTCGGCGAAGACGGTCGGGGATGTGATGGGGAACTACCACCCGCACGGCGATTCGTCCATTTATGAGACAATGGTCAACCTTGTGCAGCCGCACAAAATGCGCGAGCCGCTGATTGACGGCCATGGCCACTGGGGTACGATCGACGGCGATACGGCGGCTGCGATGCGTTACACGGAAGCGCGCCTTATGCCGATTGCCATGGAGATGGTCCGCGATATTGAGAAGGATACGGTAGAATTTATCCCAAACTATGACAACACCGCGAAAGAGCCGGTCGTGCTGCCGGCCCGTTTTCCGAATTTGCTTGTCAACGGTGTTACGGGCATCTCCATCGGGTTTGCCACCGAGATTCCGACGCACAACCTGCGCGAAGTTATCGATGGCACAATTGCCCTATTGAATAATCCGGATATTACACTTGATGAGCTGATGAAATACATTCCGGGTCCGGATCTTCCGGGAGGCGGCATCATTCAAGGGAAGGATGAGATTCGCAAAGCGTATGAGAAAGGAGCGGGTCGAATCATTATCCGTGCCAAGACACATACCGAAAACGGCAAGCAGGGCCGCAGGCTCATCGTAGTCGACGAAATTCCTTACACAGTGAAGAAAAAAGCGCTTGTAACGCAAATTGAAGAGGAAATTCTCGAAAAGAACGTAGACGGTCTTATAGAAGTGCGGGACGAGACCGACCGCCAGGGCATGCGCATCGTGCTGGAAGTGCGCAAAGACGCCGATATGGACGGCATCCTGAATTATCTGTTCAAGAAAACCGATCTGCAGATTTCGTATAGCTTTAATATGCTGGTTATCGCCGATGAGCGGCCGCAGCAGCTCGGGCTCAAAGGTATTCTTGATGCGTACATCGTACATCAAAAGGATGTTATCACGAAGCGAACCACCTACGATTTGGAGCGTGCGCAAAAACGCCTGCATATTGTCGAAGGGATTATCAAGGCGATCTCCATCCTGCGCCAGGTCATCGACACGATTATGGACTCGGATGGTCGGGAAGATGCACGGGAACGCCTGATGAAAAACTACGATTTCACATACGAGCAGGCCGAAGCCATTCTCGATATTCGCCTGCACCAGCTGACGCGCCTTGATATTAAGAAGTATGAGAAAGAAGAAAAAGATTTACAGAAAAAGATTACGACTTTTGAAGGCATCCTGAAGAGCGAGAAAAAGTTAAACAAGGTTCTCGAAAAAGAGCTGACCGAAATTCGTGACAAATACGGCAATGAACGCCGCACAGAGCTTGAGGATGAGATTGAAAGCATTGAGGTCGATATCTCCGTTACCGTGCCTGCGGAAGATATCATCGTGACAATTACGGAGGACCAGTACATCAAACGCACCTCGATGCGCTCGTTCAACAGCTCCGGTGCTTCCATTGAAACCACGGGACTCAAAGAGGGCGATACGGTGCGGTATTTCTTCAAAACGAATACGATTCACCAGCTGTTGCTGTTTACGAACAGCGGACAACTCTACCAGTTGCCGATGCACGAAATTCCGGACGGACGCTGGAAAGACATCGGGACAAGCCTGGTGAACGTCGTGTCGCTCGGCAAAGAAGAGAAAATTGTCGCCGCTTATGCAGTGGAGTCACTGGAGCAAATCGCAAACGAGTCGTTCGCGTTCGTGACGGAAAACGGCATGGTCAAGCGAACCAAAGTAGAAGAGTACAGCAAAACGCAGAAAAAACGTGGCATTGTGGCGGTAAAAGTCAAAGACGACGATAAGATCGAGTCTGTGCATTTGTGCCGGGAGGAGCAGGAATTTTTGCTTGTCTCATCCGGTGGCATGGCGATTCGATTTCCGGCATCCGATGTGCCTCTCACCGGACGGAACACGGCCGGCGTACGCGGCATGAAACTTGAAGAAGGCGGACGGATTATAGGCTCGTTCATCCTCTCGCCGGATGCGGAAGATGTACTGCAGATTATAACGAAAGAAGGCGTCGTCAAGCGTACGTTTGCCGCCCAGTTTACGGTACAGGGCCGCGGCGGCAAAGGTGTGCTGATCATTCGGCGCCGCAAAGTGCAGCCGCATGAAGTAAAGGCGGCGTTCCTTGAAGGAGAAATGAAGCACGACTTAAAAGCCCGTACAAGTGCGAATCGCATCATTCCGGTAGACTGGGAAGCGTACCGTCATAGCCTGTCGATTAATGATCAAGGGTCGATCGGGCGGACGATGGTGGCTATGGACACAGGCGAGGAATTGGTTCAAGTATACAGGATCGCGTGGGTAGAAGAAGAGCGCACCGAAGAGACCCCGGAGAATTCTTCTATATAAGCAGGAAAGAGTACCTTTTTGTCGAATTGGGAATACTATGATATAGGAGAGTAGTATACGTTTTGCCAGCGATTGCGGGATGCAAAGTTCTTTATTATTCTTTTTGTTTCATGTATAGTAATTGTATAGTAAATTCTTTTAGGGGGAACATTTTTTGAGTAACATCGCTGTCGGCAATATTTTAGAAGGTACCGTGGTAGGAGTTCAATCTTTCGGCGCTTTTGTTAATATCGGAGAAAACAAGCAGGGGCTTGTGCATATCTCGCAAATCGCTTCTTCTTATGTAGAAGATATTAACCAGTTTGTCAAAGTTGGCGACAAAGTGACCGTAAAAGTGCTGGAGATTAAAAACGACGGTAAAATTTCTTTAACCATGAGAATTCATGAAGAGAAGAAAGAAGATCGTCGTCCGTTTAAGAAACGCGATGACAATCGGGGGCCGGGGGGACGTTCCCAGGGTCAGGGCGGACGCTCTAGCTCGAAAGAAGATTTCGAGTCGATGATGAAGCGCTGGATGAAAACAAGCGAAGATAAAATGGGCGATCTGGGTAAGCGCGAAAAGAGACGCTGAACTTTTATGCCTATTACCATGGTAAACCAACCACTCTGATGCAGGTCAGAGTGGTTTTCTATGCATAGATGATTTTTACCATACATAGTAAAGGGGAGTTGTATTGTGTCATTATACCATGTATTAGGGGCCAAGCAGTTTACCCGTTCGGTATTGGACGAGATTTTCGAAAATACCCGCCGGATGGAACGCCTGGTAGAAGAGGGCGGCAGCGATCGTTACAGTAATAAGGTGATGACCACGCTGTTTTTTGAACCGAGTACGCGGACGCGTCTTTCGTTCGAATCGGCGATGTCCCGCCTGGGGGGCAAAGTTATCGGTACGGAGAATGCGGCCCAATTCTCGTCCACTATTAAAGGCGAGACGCTCGAAGATACGATTCGGGTTGTGTCCGGCTACAGCGATGTTATCGTTATCCGCCATACCGATATAGGGGCGGCGGAGCGCGCGGCTGCTGTGGCGAGCGTGCCTATCATCAATGCCGGAGATGGTGCGGGCGAACATCCGACACAGTCGCTGCTCGATTTATATACAATCGAAAAGGAACTCGGGCGTCTTGATAACCTCCATATTGTAATGATCGGAGATCTGGCGAATGGCCGGACCGTTCACTCGCTGTCGTATCTGCTGGCCAACTATAAGAACATTCACATTTCATTTACGGCGCCGGAAAACGTGCAAATTCCGACATATGTAAAGAAATACTTAGATCAAAAGGGAATTACGTACGAGGAAGAACACGATTTAGCAAAAGTGGCGAAAACCGCAGACGTACTGTATCAGACGCGCATTCAAAAAGAACGCTTTACATCGTTAGATGAGTACGAAAAAGCCCGCGGCAAGTATATTATTAACCGCGGGCTGCTTTCCATCATGAAACAGGACAGCATTATTCTTCATCCGCTGCCGCGTGCAGGCGAGATTGCGGTGGATGTGGACCAAGATCCACGCGCCGCGTATTTCCGCCAGGCGCAGAACGGACTATTTGTCCGCATGGCCCTTATTGACAAATGTTTTTCCTTTTAAGCTAGCTGACATAGAATAGACGAGAACCGGGGTGCTGCTTTGCATCCCGGTTTTTTCGTGCTTTGTTCATAAAAGAACAATAAATATTTCCCTTCTCTCCTGTAAAAAATATGAAAAACAATTTAGGGAAGAAGGAATAATTATGCACAAACGATTGTTTGTCCCGCTTGTGGGCGTATTGTGCGGAGTGCTGCTGCTCATGAATGACTGGCTGGATTCTCCGGCGCTAAATCCGACCGATACCCTAATAAAAAAAGAAAATTCATCAAGCGTACGGGAAAGTATGGCAGATACGTGGGATGTGACCCGCCTATATCCGAGTGAGGCGGCGTGGAGGGAAGATATCCGCCGTCTGGCAAAAGAAATTCCCGAGCTGTCCGCTTACAAAGGCAAGTTGGAAGATGCCGGGCAGTTGTACACTATGCTAAATAAAGAAGAAAAGATGGCTCGGACACTGGAGAAGGCGTATGTATACGCCCAGCTGAGATTTGATACGAATACGACGGATCCAAACGCCCAGCGGCGGCTGGATGAAGCGAGACAGACTGCGCAGAAACTGGCATTGGTCGCATCGTTTGCCGGCCCGGAACTTGCGGCGTTAAGCGACGCCAGGCTTGCGGAAATGTACCGGCAGGAGAAAAGGCTTGAACGGTATAAACACTACATCAGTGAGCTGCGCAAAGAGAAAGCGCATATTTTGCCTGAGCGGGAGGAGAGGCTGCTGGCATTGACAGGTGAGGCCATGGGAACGGCGTCGCAGGCGTACCGTTATCTGCTGGATGCAGATCTTGTCTTTCCTCCCATTGAAGACGGAAAAGGCAGGAAGATTTCGCTTAACCGGATGAATTATGCCGCACTCATGACGTCTTCCGACCGCGAGCTGCGTCGCCGCACTTTTGAAGCAGTATACGGTACATATAATCAATTTCGGAATACATTCGCCTCGCTTCTGCAGGGCGAAGTACGCAAGCATATCGTCTATGCACGGGCGCGGAATTATCCTTCGGCGCGCTATGCCGCACTGCACACATCCGATATCCCGGAGAATGTATACGACAATTTGATTGCCACGGTGCGCGGTCGTATTCATCTGCTGCATCGGTATGCCACATTGCGTAAGAAATTGCTGGGTGTTACTACCGTACACAAATACGATTTATACATGCCGCTCTATCAAGGAATAAAGAAAGAATATCCGCTGGCAGAAGCGAAGAAGATGGTGCGTGAAGGACTGGCTCCGCTCGGCCCCGAGTATCAAAAGAAACTGGATCAGGCGTTCAAAAATCGTTGGATAGATGTATACAGCCGTAAAGGAAAGACGGGCGGTGCATACCAGACAGCCGTCTATGGATATCCACCGTATGTGCTGCTGAACTATCATGGTCAGCTGGACGACGTGCTGACGATGGCGCACGAACTGGGACATGCCATGCATTCGCAGTATGCCAATGAAGCACAGGATTATCTGGATGCTGAATACGATGTATTCGTAGCGGAAGTGGCATCGACGGTCAATGAATCGCTGCTGCTGCGCGGCTGGATTGCGCAGGCGAAGGACCCGGAAGAGAAGGCGGCACTGTTAAATCGCTACCTGGATGCCTTTCAGAGCACGCTGTTTACCCAGACACTGCTGGCGGAGTTTGAGCGCGATATTCACCGGGCAGCGGAGCGGGGGGAAACGCTGACGGCAGAGTACCTGGCGCAAGAATACCGCAAGCTGGTCGCAGCCTATTACGGACCGGCGCTTACGGTGGACAAACATGTCGGTGTGGAATGGACACGCATTCCGCATTTCTATAAGAATTTTTATGTGTACCAGTACGCGACAGGATTTTCCGCCGCCACCACCCTGGCGGATGGTTTACTGCGTGGAGGCGAGAGAGAGCGGGAGAGGTATCTTGCATTCCTGAAGGCAGGCGGCTCTGTGCCTCCGCTTGAAGCACTGACACAAGCCGGGGTAAATCTGCGTGATCCGCGGGTTGTCTCCCGCGCGCTGGATGTGTTTGAGGAAGCGCTGGGAGAGTTGGAGAGACTTGCGAATGAACTTCCCACACAAAAACAAGCATAATATGATTTGCGGGGAACGGTAGGCGAGAGCCCAATTTGGGCAGGACAAAGGACATCCGCCCTTTACTTTCATAGTGTAGTAGCATGTAAATATTATTTTGAGAATGTGGAGGGCACTTATGGAGAATAACGAAAACAACCAGCATCCGTCTTTCGCCCATGAATCCTATCCAGCCGATTATTCCGCTTATTCGTATTACGCGCAGCCGGTTTCGTACCCATACCATTACGGCTATACGCATGATGAGCGCGGCATTTGGCCGATTATTCCGTTTCTGCTTCTGGCGCCGCTTTTATACAACTACAACAGACCGAAGCCCGTTCCGTATCCGTATCCGGCACCGTATCCATATCCTGCACCCTACCCGTATCCGACTCCTTATCCGCCGTATTATTACGGAGCCAATCGGGAAGAACAATAATTCATGAGAAAAGGACGGGAGTGCAGGCTCCCGTCCTTTTTCGCATTTATTGAGCGATTTTATAATAGCTCGGATAGTTTTTCTCGTATTCGGCAATTTTGTCTTCCTGCATCAGCGTAACACCGATATCATCGAGTCCTTTCAGCAGACATTCGCGGCGGTATTCATCCACGCTGAATGGAATTTCTAGTCCTTGTCCGTCCGTAATCTTGTTGTTTTCTAGATCGACAGTTAACTGATAGCCTTTGTGCTTGGCCACGTTTTGGAACAATTGTTCCACGGTTTCTTCCGGCAGCACGATCGGCAGGATACCGTTCTTGAAACAATTGTTATGGAAGATATCTGCAAACGACGGTGCAATGATCACTTTAAATCCATAGTCGAGAAGCGCCCATGGCGCATGCTCACGGGACGAGCCGCATCCGAAGTTGTTGCGTGCAATCAGGATGTGTGCATCTTTATACTGCGGTTTGTTCAATTCAAAGTCGGGATTCGGGTTTTCCTGTTCATCAAAGCGCCATTCATAGAACAGGAACTGTCCGAAGCCTGTACGCTCGATACGTTTCAGAAATTGTTTGGGAATGATGGCGTCTGTATCTACGTTTACGCGGTCGAGCGGAGCGACCACACTGGTAATTTTTTTAAACGGTTCCATGTGCTTTTCCCTCTCTTTCTTTGACTTCCCAATTACGTACGTCTACGAAGTGACCGGCGATGGCGGCAGCGGCGGCCATTTCCGGGCTGACCAGGTGCGTGCGTCCGCCGCGTCCCTGACGGCCTTCAAAGTTGCGGTTGGACGTTGATGCACAGCGTTCGCCCGGTGCAAGTACGTCCGGGTTCATCGCAAGACACATGCTGCAGCCCGGCTCGCGCCATTCGAAGCCGGCTTCGATGAAAATTTTATCGAGTCCTTCTTTTTCGGCCTGCTCTTTGACCATGCCGGAGCCCGGTACAACCATAGCGTTGACATGGGGCGCTACTTTGTAGCCGTTGGCGATTTTTGCCGCCGCACGCAGGTCTTCGATACGGCCGTTTGTACAGGAGCCGATGAATACGCGGTCGATTTCGATTTCCGTGATCGGCGTATGCGGCTCAAGGCCCATATATGCGAGCGCATTTTGCGTTGCTTTGCGCTCATTTTCCGTTGCAAAATCTTCCGGTGCCGGTACTACACCGCTTATACCGATACCCATCCCCGGGCTTGTGCCCCAGGTTACCTGCGGTTCAATCTCCCGGGCGTTGATTACGACACGGCGGTCGTATTCGGCGCCTTCGTCAGTCACAAGCTCTTTCCAGGCAGAAATGGCTTTCTCCCACTCTTCTCCTTTTGGAGCGAAACGACGGCCTTTAAGATACGCAAACGTTGTTTCATCCGGTGCGATAAGGCCCGCGCGTGCGCCTGCTTCGATGGACATATTGCAGACCGTCATCCGCTCTTCCATGGAGAGCTTCTTAATCGCGTCACCCGTATATTCAATGACGTAACCGGTCGCAAAATCCGTACCCCACTTGGCAATAATGGCAAGGATGATGTCTTTGGCCGTCACGCCGGTTGGCAGTTCACCCTCAACGTGCACTTCCAGTGTTTTCGGTTTCTTCTGCTGCAGGCACTGTGTTGCCAGCACATGCTCTACTTCACTCGTACCGATGCCGAATGCGAGCGCACCAAATGCGCCATGGGTGGATGTATGACTGTCGCCGCATACAATCGTTTTGCCGGGATGGGTGAGGCCAAGCTCGGGTCCCATAACATGGACAACGCCCTGCTCGGGGCTGTCGAGGTCATAGAGTGTGACACCGAATTCTTTACAGTTTGCCCGCAGCGTTTCAATTTGTTGGCGGGAAATCGGATCTTCAATGGGCAGGGAGCGATCCGTTGTCGGTACGTTATGATCGATGGTCGCAAACGTCAAATCCGGCCGGCGTACCTTGCGTCCGGCGAGGCGTAATCCTTCAAACGCTTGTGGTGACGTAACTTCATGCACAAGATGCAGGTCGATGTATAGCAGGCTGGGTTTGTTCTCTTCCGAGTAAATGACGTGGTTGTCCCAGATTTTTTCAAACATGGTGCGTGGTTTCATTCATCTCTCCCCTTTTTGTTTTATTCATTCTATATTTTTTTAAATCTTTATATAAGTTTTAACATAGAAAAAACAAATGTTCAAAGATATAATATTTATAGTTTGCATAGGTTTTTCCTATAAAACAAAAACACCACAGTTTGCCAGCCGCAACCCCGACATGAAAATGATGAGAAGGTCGGCTGACTTTAGTGGTACGAAGGGAAAGAGAGAAGAGAACGAGGAGAGGATTTCAATGTAGAAAAAGG
>NZ_DFMZ01000108.1:0-2774 GCF_002375825.1 Aneurinibacillus sp. UBA3580 | reverse complement strand
AAAAGGCGAACGCCTTTTTCTACCCTGAATCTTATTTCCTCTTTCCCTTTCTTCTTTCCTCACAATTTTCACAGAAAAAAGAAGGGGATAGAGATGGAATTACGACAATTGCTGTATGCGGTAACGATTGCAGAAGAGAAGAGTTTTTCACGTGCGGCGGAGAGGCTGCATCTCGCTCAACCGTCGCTTAGTCAGCAAATTGCCAAGTTGGAGAAGGAAATGGATATCATTTTATTTGAACGTTCAACAAGCTCCATTCGTCTGACGGACGCAGGTGAGCGGTTTTATGAGTCGGCGGTCAATATTCTTGATTCTGTAGAACGGTTAAAGAAGGAAATGCAGGATATGGCTGAGCTGGAGAAGGGAGGGCTTACAGTCGGTAGTCTGCCAATTACCGGTGCCCATATTTTACCGCTTGTATTGCCGGTGTTTAAGAAAAAGTATCCTGGCATTCAGGTGCGCCTGCTTGAAGAAGCGACGCTGGCGCTTGAGCAACTGACGGCGCGCGGCAAGACAGAGATGAGCCTGCTGTCTTTGCCGATTCAAGATGCGAATCTGGAATGGGAACCGATTCTTGAAGAGGAAATCTGCCTCGCCTTGCCGACGGATCATCCATTGAGCACGCGGGAGGCGGTGGAGATTCGGGAGCTAAAAGACGAGGCGTTTATTATGCTGAAAAAAGGCCAGGGTTTTCGCAACCTGGCCGCAGGATGGTGTGAGGAGGCGGGATTTACGCCGCATGTCGTATTTGAAAGCAGCAACATTGAAACAGTCCAGTCACTCGTAGCGGCCGGTATGGGCATCGCATTCGTGCCAAAAATGGTTACGCGCCTATTCAGGGAAGGACTGCTGCCTAAGTACATAGCATTACGCAATCCGACACCCCGCCGTACGCTGGTTATGGCGTATCGACGAGGCCGCTACCGGTCACGGGCCAGCCGGGCATTTCTTGCGACCGTAAAAGAGGTACTGGCGGCTATGGAGTAAGCGTCCCGTCGCTTTTAACGGTCGCTTTGCGCGAGATTCGGTCCATGAAACGGAAGAACTCCGCTTTTTCGGCACCTTCAATCAGACGGGGTTGTCCGCTTACGATTCGAGCCGGAGTCAGACTTGCTTCTATGCGGTTGCCTCTCACGCTTACTTCGAGAATGGCAGTCTGATTGGAGCGGTCGATCCGGCTGTTGGTAAACACGAAATTGCCGAGCGAGTAGGCAATGAGTTTGCCTTTATACCACTCCACCGGCTGCATAATATGGGAATGATGGCCGACGACCAGGTCGGCACCCGCATCCACGAGCGCATGGCCCATCTCTGTCTGGTACGCTTCCGGCGTGGTCATCCGCTCTTTGCCCCAATGAATGAATACAACGACAATATCGGCTTTTTTCCGTGCCTCTTTGACTTTGCTATACATAAGTCCAGGATCATAGGCGCTGGCCAAACCTGGCCTGGTAGCTCCGGCCATCCAGGAAGTCGAAGGCAGAACACGGCTGTAGTTTAGCAGTGCGATTGTCTTGCCTTTTTTCTTTATGTAGTGAATCTGGGTTGCTTCGGATTTGTCCTTGCCCGCGCCAAGCGGGATCAAGCCGCTTTTCTTAACATAGGCAATGGTGTCAAATAATGAATTCAAACCGAAATCCATTGTATGGTTATTCGCCAGGCCGACCGCGTCAATGCCGCTGTCTGCTATCGCTTTGGCCATCCGCGGATCGGAACGGAAGGTGTATTGTTTATCCTGTGCGCTGCCGCCGGTTGTCAGCGTGGTCTCAAGATTGCCTACGGTAAGATCTGCACGAGATAATACGGATTTTACTCTGGCGAACGGATAACCGGTCCCGTTCTTTTTGATTTGATCGGCAACCGTTCCGGTAAACTGCATATCGCCGACGAAGCTCAATGTAACTTTATCAAAGCTGGTTACCATGACGTCTTGGTTTTTCGTTTTGGCATCGGCCATAAAGGTAAGACTTCCTAACAGCAGGCCAAGGCCGAGTGCGCCTCCTCCAAGCAGCGCTAGAATACGTTTCTTTCTCCCTCTCATCTTTTCGTTTCTCCCTATTATGTATTCCTTATATTTCCTTGTCTACATTCTTGCATCATACCATATTTACGACCGTGAAATAAGTATCAATTGTAAAGTCTCCGTAATTGAGCACATTTCCAGAAATATGCCTAGCCGTCCCGCGCGCCGCATAGTACAATAAGAACAATCAAAAGATAAAGAAAGGGTGGAAGCCGTTGTTCTATGTAGTGCTTACTTTTCATTTGCTGGCGGTAACCGCCAAACTTGCCGTATTGTTCTTGATTCCCCGGCTGAAGGATGTGGAGCAGACCCGGCGCTTTCTCGTTACGTACCGCAAATTGGACCGGACGGCGGACATTGTTTTGTGGGGCACAGGCCTTGCATTCTTCTTTGTTACGTCGTTTCAATATTTGATGCAGATGTGGCTGATTGTTTCAATGCTTCTGTATATGTTCGTATTCTATATGATGAAGCGGTTCTTGATGCGGGGGTTGACAGAGGTGGCGAACAGTCGTAAGATTCACGCCGAGAAAGAATTGAAAACGCTTCGTTTCCAGAATCTCTGTGTTGGCCTGTTCTCCGTGTTTTTAATGGGGTGTATTGCGTTTATGATGATAAACAAGCCGTTTTAAGGAGCGCATGGCATGGCAGACAAAACCACCATGGCGTCTCAGCCACAACCCCGACATGAAAATGCAGAGAAGAGCGGCTGACTCTTGTGGTACGAAGGAAAAGAGAGGAAAGAATGAGG
>NZ_DFMZ01000107.1:12873-30494 GCF_002375825.1 Aneurinibacillus sp. UBA3580 | reverse complement strand
TATCGGGGTTGCGGCTGAAAAGCCATGGTGGTTTGCTAAAAAACGATAGCACCGGCGCATAGGTGCGGTGCTATCGTTTTTTAAGGCCGTTACTATACAGTTACCGTTCCGTTATTTAAAATATCGTTTACGTCTACATACGTATAGCCCAATGCATCAGCTACCGCTTTGTACGTTACTTTGCCGTCCACTACGTTGATACCGCGAGCCAGTGCACGGTTTTCAAGCGATGCTTTTGCATAGCCTTTGTTTGCGATTTGCAGCGCATACGGAACCGTTACGTTAGTTAGCGCCATTGTAGATGTGCGGGCTACGGCGCCCGGCATATTGGCTACCGCATAGTGAACCACGCCGTGCTTCACATAAGTCGGTTCACTGTGTGTCGTTACGCGGTCAATCGTCTCAATGGATCCGCCCTGGTCAATAGCTACGTCCACGATAACAGAACCCGCCTCCATCGCTTTTACCATCTCTTCCGTAACAAGGCGAGGTGCGCGCGCACCCGGAATAAGAACCGCACCTATAAGCAGGTCCGCTTCTTTTACAGCTTTTGCGATGTTGTACGGATTGGACATTAATGTTTGGATGCGGCCCTGGAACTGGTCATCCAGTTGACGCAGGCGATCCGGGTTAATATCAAGCAGAGTCACTTTTGCGCCCATGCCCAGCGCGATTTTTGCCGCGTTCATACCCACGATACCGCCGCCGATGATCGTTACGCGACCGGCATCTACACCAGGTACGCCGGCGAGCAGTACACCTTTACCCCCTTTAGATTTCTCAAGGAATTGCGCGCCAATCTGAACGGACATACGTCCAGCTACTTCGCTCATCGGCATAAGCAACGGCAGTGCACCGTTGTCAAGCTGAATGGTTTCATATGCAATTGCCGTTACTTTCTTCTCTACAAGCGCTTTGGTAAGTGCCGCTTCTGGAGCAAGGTGAAGATACGTGAACAGAACCAATCCTTCGCGGAAATACTGGAACTCCTCTGCCAGCGGCTCTTTTACTTTCATCACCATATCGGCTGCCCATGCTTCCCCGGCTGTTTCCACAATTTTTGCGCCTTCGCTTATATACTCTTCGTTGGTAAATCCGCTGCCAAGTCCGGCTTCTGTCTCCACGAGCACCTGGTGTCCGGCCTGTACAAGCGTCGCTACGCCTGCCGGTGTAATGGCTACGCGGTTTTCGTTATTTTTTATCTCCTTCGGTACACCAATAATCATCGTTATAACCTCCTTGTATTCATCAGGAACCCACTGTCTATCCATACAGTTTGCATGCATGTCTACTTATTTTATATTTTATGGCTTTTTAATGAATTTTTCTTTGTATGAAAGCTTAAAAATTCCCTTTACTTGTTTGTGGATTTCCACAACAGGGTATTTCATAAACCGTCTTCATTCTTTATCTATAGGTTTTCCCAGAAATAAAAAAGAATCCCTCGATTGAAGAGATTCCTTTAATTGTTATATTTTCGCAGCTTAATATCCAAAAACAGCATAACACGGTCATTCGGATTGTTCAAATCGATATCGCCCACTTCACAAATGCGTTTCAGGCGATAGCCGAGCGTGTTGGGATGAATGTGCAGTTGCTTTGCCGTTTGATTGATTTTTCCTGTATTATCAAGAAAAATTTCCAGCGTCTCAAGAAGATTCCCCTGATTTTCTGTATCATAAGCCAGAATGCGTTCAAGCTTGGGATTATGATACTTCATCTGTCGGTTCCACTGCTTAAGCCTTGGAAACAGGCGGTATATACCCAGTTCCTGATACCCTTCCACCGTCTGCAGTTCATCCGGCAGCGCTTTTTTAATCTGCATCACTTCCAGAGCCTGCTGGTAACTGAGCCACACCTCTGAAGGATCGGTGACGGGCTCGCCATATGCAGCTGCCATTGTCTCGCTGCCGAACCGGCGCGTAAGCCGCTTGCGTAATTGGTGAATAAACGTCTTACTGGCCTCTTCCGCTCTCTCCCGCTCCCCTTCTTCCAAACCAGCCAAAACAATCACTTGCCTGTCGTCAAACGTCCACAAGGGACGATAACGGAATGGAAAAAACTCACCCAGATTGCTAAACAGATAACTGAGTTCTTTTTGCATATTGTTCCACAGTTCATCCGAGCAGCGTGTTTCCAGAATAAGTACCACCATGACAGGCGGCAGATGAAGACGAAGCTGAGCTGCCGTTTTCTCGATATCAAGGGACTCTCCTGCACTGCGTGAAAGCAGCTGCCAGAAGAACTGGTTCCGTTTCTCCTCCTGCTTGGCGTGCCGATCCCTGCGGTGCAACAGGCGCGGCAATGCAAGGCGGGCCGCACGTTTCAACACTTCCAGATCTTTATCGTCCAGAGGTCGAACCGCCTCCTGTACCCAGATGTAACCGAATACTTCCTGGCCGCGGCGAATGGACACGGCTACCCGATTGTTGAGTCCTACTTCTTTGACGGCGGGTACACGCACCGGCTCATCGCTGTACATGAGCGCCTGGATAACCCCGTCTTTCCAGAAGCGAATCAGCACTTCTTCGGGAACTTTACGTTTCATAATCGTTTGAACGCGCACCGGATCTGTTGCATCGCCATGCGTACTATAAGCGATAACATGGTGATTCATATCTTCAATGGTAATCGGATTTCCCACTCGCTCCGTAATCATGTCCGCCAGCTCCATCAAATCGGAAAACTCTTCAAACGCCTCCACGCTCGTTCTCACCTCTCGCTTCGTCCATTTTTAATTATATACGTACGAAAAAAAGCCGCTTATACAGCGACTTAAGTACCCTATATATGGAAATATACTGGTGCGGGTAGAGAATCCGACTTCATGGTATTGCTACCACTACATCCTGATCTAACGTGTCTGCCGATTCTGCCACATTCGCTAAAAAAATTCAACATTTTACCTATTTTGATGGTAAAATAAAAGTAGTTATTACATAAAATATATAAAATCGATGCAAAAAGAATATATCACGGTACAGCGTTGCTAGTCAAGAAAAAGTTGAGGAGGCTGTGAACAGCTTTGGAAGAACAGAATCGACGCCAATTTTTTCGTCTGCCGCTCCCCCATCCGCTTAGCTCCGATGTCACCATTATCCGCATTAAAGAAAACGCCATTGAAACCGGAAAAGCACAGGTACTAATCGAGGACATCAGTCCGGGAGGGCTTCGCTTCGTCTCTGATGTGAGATTGCCTGCTACCCCTCAGGTTATTCTCGAATTCGAAACAGAAATCATGAATAAGACCTTACAGCTTCCCGGCTATATTGTACGTAAAATTCTGCGTGATCAGCAGGGCATTTATGAATACGGTGTCAAATTCACACTCGATGAGGGCACATACACGGAACTGATTCCGCTTCTGCAATTACTAGCCATTCGCCTGCGCCGTACCCCTATCGTCGGCGGCTGCCGGTTTGCGACAAATGAAGAGCTTGAAAAATTCAACCCAAACAGCAAATCTTCATAATGATACAAAAAGGAGACTTCTTTTTCTGTGAAAATCATGCGAAAAGAAAGAAGAGAAGAGGAAAAAAGAGCCAGAGAAGAAAAAGGCATTCGCCTTTTTCCACATTGAAATCATTGTCTCGTTCTCTCCTCTCTTTTCCTTCGTACCACTAAAGTCAGCCGCCCTTCCCATGATTTTCACGCCGGGGTTGCGGCTGCAAAACCATAGCAGTTTTTTATATATTCGTTATCTTACTTAAGAACTGAATCGTCCGTTCATGCTGCGTGTTTTCGAAAATCTGTTCAGGCGGCCCTTCTTCAACAATGCGCCCCCCATCAATGAAAATCACCTTGTCCGCCGCTTCGCGGGCGAAGTTCATCTCATGGGTAACAACCACCATCGTCATTCCTTCAGCGGCCAGCTCTTTCATTACCTTCAGCACTTCCCCTACAAGCTCAGGGTCCAATGCCGAGGTAGGTTCATCAAACAAAATGACGTCCGGATCCATCGCCATTGCACGTGCGATTCCTACCCGCTGCTGTTGTCCGCCTGAGAGCTGATGCGGATACATCTCCGCCCGGTTCTCCAACCCTACCTTTCTCAACAATTCCAGCGCCCTCTTACGCGCGGCATCCCTGGAACGGCCAAGCACCGTTACCTGCCCCTCCATAATATTCTCTGCCGCCGTCATATGTGGAAACAAATTATAGTTTTGAAATACCATGCCTGTCTGTTTCCGTAAAGCAATTATGTCCTGTTCTTTAATCTTCACGCTCTCTGTAAAAACGAGATGACGATTGCCCAATGTAATCTCGCCTGCAGTAGGAATCTCAAGCAGGTTCAAACAGCGCAGCAGCGTTGTCTTACCTGAGCCGGAGGGACCGATAATTACCACGGTTTCCCCCTTCTTCACCTTCATATCGATTCCCTGTAATACCTCCAGGTTTCCAAATCGTTTATGCAGATTCTTAACTTCAATCATCGCACAGCCTCCATCTTACTTCTGAACATACCGTTCAAATCGATGTTCAAGCGAGTTCTGCAGGGCAGAAAGCACGGTGCTGAACAGTAGATAAATAACGGCCACCTCAATGTAGATCCAGAGCGGCTCATACGTCGCTGCTACCACTTGTTGGGAGGTCTGAAACATCTCCGTTACCGTAATAGTTGCGGCAAGCGATGTATCCTTAACCAGACTGATAAACGAATTGCCAAGCGGCGGCACGGTAACACGGGCCGCCTGCGGCAAAATAATTCTCTTTAGGGCCTGGCGTCGTGTCATGCCGATAGAATAAGCTGCTTCCCACTGTCCTTTTGAAATCGAAAGGATTGCCGCCCGTATAATTTCCGAATTATAAGCGCCCACGCTCAACGTGAAACCGATAACCGCCGCTACAAACCTATCAAGCGTGATACCGAGATTCGGCAGACCATAAAAGATAATGAACAGTTGAACAAGCAGCGGCGTTCCACGAATCACCCATACGTAAAAGCGTGCGATGGCCGCAAGCGGTTTGATGCCCGAAATACGTGCAAGCGCCGTAAGCAAAGCGAGAATTAAACCAAGCGTAAAAGAAATTAAAGTAAGCGGTATGGTAACTTTAATTCCCGCCACCAGCATAGGCCAGAAAGAATCTAAGAGAATCGTAATAATTTGTTGGGTTCGTTCATCCATTCTCTTTCACCTGTTATTTTGAGACGTCGGCGCCAAACCATTTTTTCGAAATCTTCAGGTATGTGCCATCTTTCTTCATATCGGCCAGCGCTTTATTTACCGCTTCTACCAGCTCTGGATTGTTTTTGCGGAACAGCACACCGCTCTGTGAACCTTTCGGCTGCTCAGCGACTTTCTTAACCGGCACTTTCGGTTTTTGCTTTTTCAAATCGAGGAAAGATAGTCCATCATTTACAGTCGCGTCAATTCGTTTTGCCGCAAGCAAATCGATCGCCTGGTTAAATCCGTCCGTCGGTACAATCTCCGCTCCGTTTGCTCTCGCGATGTCGGTCAAATTGCTGGTAAGCGATTGGCCGGCTTTCTTTCCTTTCAAATCGGCAAACGACTTAATATCATGATTGCTCTCGTGTACGATAAGAACGGCTTTGGATACGATATAGGGGTCGGAAAAGTCATATTTCTTCTTTCGATCATCGCGGATTCCGACTTCATTCACTACGATGTCAAAACGCTTTGCATCCAGTCCGGCAAACATGCCGTCCCACTTCGTCTCAATAAACTCCGGCTTTACGCCGAGGCGCCTGGCAATTTCTTCGGCGATTTCCACATCAAAGCCTGTCAGCTTGCCGGATTTGTCATGGAACGTGAACGGTGCATACGTACCTTCTGTTCCGATTTTAATTTTGCCTTCTGATTTAATTTGCGCCAGCAGATTGTCCGCCTTCCGCTCCTGGCTGCTGCCTGTTTGCTCTTGCTTGCCTCCCTGCTCCTGTCCGGCATTGTTTCCGCCGCAAGCAGTTAGAGTCAATGCAAACATAAGTAGAAAAATAAAAAGTATGCCTACTTTTTTCATGTTTAATCCCCCAGTTATTTAATCGGAATTAATAATTTTCTGCTACGATAGTAATGCGATTATCGAAAAATGTCAATATATCATTACAGATGACGGCCCTTTATTTCTTTACCTCAAATAGCAATGTAATCCATTCTTCGTCTACCTGCCGTTTCTTAAGAATGCATCCCCGCTCTTCATACACCTTCCGTACGTCCGCTTCCGCCCATTCTACAAGCCCGGAAATGATAAGCATGCCATCCGCTCGAATAAGCCGAAGACAGGTGTCCACCTGACGAACCGCTTCTTCTCCTCCTATATTGATTAAGATAAGATCGTACAACGATTCTCCAAGCAGAGTGTTGCCGTCCCCCACATACACCTCCGGAGCTCTCACTCCATTTAACGAAGCCATATATTCAATTTCTGACGGTGAAGATGGATTAATGTCAACTGCCAGTACAGAAGCCGCGCCGCGCATCTCACAGTAAATGGACAAGATACCCGATCCCGCACCGATGTCCAGCACATTCTTTCTCTCCAGGTTCATTTGCTCGATAAAACGAAGGCAACTCTGGGTTGTGCCGTGCTTGCCCGTGCCGAATGCGCCCCCGGGCTCAAATATTATCCGATATGGCTGCGAATATTTATCTGCTGCCTCTTCTTTTTTCCATACAGGTATTAATACCAGTTCATCGGATATTTCTTCAATATCAAAGTGCGCCTTCCAATCGTCTGCGTGCTGTAGTTCAGGTTCCTTCCATCTGCTCTCCCGCATGCCGAACGGAGCCAGTTCACGGTGCAGCGTTGCGAGTGATTGTTCTGCCTCCTTTTCGATATCCGCGCCTTCTTCTACCGCTTCATATGTAATGACGGTAACGTCCGTATCTTTCACCGCATAATCGTAGCCGTCCGGAATGCGCAGAATTTCCAAGGGCGCGTCTACCCAGCTATTCGCAAATCCCTTTTCACCGAGCAGATACATGACCGATTCCGTATCCGTCTCCGCCGGAAATACAAGCTGGTATTCAATCCACTGCATCTTTTCGTATCCCCTTTCTTCTCTTCCTGTATTTTCTTCAAACCTAAGTATAAAAAACCTCCTATCCTGCGATAAGAGGTTTTCGTCACTAATCATCAAGTAAATTGTTAATATCATCGACAATCTGTTCATTGTTCATACCGCTGCCCATCTTATAAATGGCGCGGATGTTTTGATTACCGTCTACAAGAAAAAGTTCGTTCGAATGCATAAAGATGCCGTTTCCCTGATCTTCTGCAAACACCTTAAACCCTTCCAAAACCTGTTTGGTTTCCTCAGGCGTACCGCGCAGAAACATCCAGCCGTCCGGCTTAATCCCCCGGGCTGCCGTATACTGCTGCAGCACCTGTCCGGTATCCCGCTTCGGGTCGAACGTGATTGTCATTAACAGCGCCTGATTGCCGAGAACGCCCTGTTCTTTCAGTTTTTGCTGTACCCGGATCAAGTTAAAATTCGTTGCCTGGCATACGTCCGGGCAATGTGTATAATGGAAAGAAACGAGGCGCACCTTGCCATCGGAATCACGCAATGCAACGGGTTTTCCGTACATGTCCGACATCGTAAAGGAAGGGGCCCGATCAAGCGTCGGAAGCTTGCTGGCCCCCCACCATAACTGATAGACAATCGTAAGGAGAACCGCCGCGATAAGCATGCCCGCTACCACGACAAACCAATAGCGTTTCAAGACCGAAGCCATGGCTCCCCCAACTCCTTCTGCCGTCGTCCTATTCCCTCGTTGTCAGCCTGGAAAGGTACATAAAGATGAAAAACAGAATGAACGGAAATACGATATAGCCAAGCGCATAAAAAATGATGCCCATGCCGTTCCCTCCCCGTTATAATTTACCGAGCTGCGAGAGCTTAATCCCGCACCACTCGGCAAACTGACCGATTTCGATCAAATCGCATTGGATGAAAACAAATAACCCCATGATTACTGTATATATCCATACAGCTGTCGCTCCAGGGATGAAACGATTAAGCGCTTTTTCATTGTTCCGCATCTTGAAGTAAAACGCACGGAGGTAGAGCACGATGCAAATAAGAACGAGAATTTCCATAATCGCCTGCACAATGACATAGGCGGTCCAGGCTGCCGGGCCAAGCGACCGGTAGCTCTGGATAAGGGACCAGTCAATCACCACATAGCCGATCGCGGCAATCATCGCCAGCGCAAGCAAACCGAATGCAAGGCCGTCTTTGCGCTTCTTGTAGCTAATACCGCCGGCCAGAGTGAGCACTCCCAGCGCCACCAATAGAAGAACATTATAATTGACTAAATCCTGTACGTCGGCCGGCAGCGTAACGTTAAATACGTCCGGCGACCAGCCGCGCAGGTACACATTCGATACGATAAACACGGCAAATGTAAACGTAAACGAAATCAATCCGAGCCATACGCCCAGCAAGCCGTTATCTTTGATGCCTTTCTTCGGCGCATGTTCTTCCCCTGCATGCACAGCCATGCTCATACCTCCTCCATCCCGCCGTAAGACGGAAAATTATACCCGGTCAATCAAAATCAATACCGTAAACATCATCACGTAGACCAGCGAATAAACGAATGAATTACGTGCAAACTTGATATCATCCTTCGCAAAGAAACCCGTCATATTTAAGATGACATATCCGATACCGAGTACAGCCATGCCGATAAGATATACCATACCTACCTCGCTGAGCGCGTACAGCATAATAGATACAAGCACAAGAGCGGCTGTATAGCGGAGAATATGACGTTTCGTTACGGCAAATCCGCGAACGGACGGCAGCATCTGAAATCCTGCGGCACGGTAATCTTCCGCCCGGCGCATCGCCAGTGCCAGGAAGTGCGGGCATTGCCAGATGAACAGGATGCTGAACAGCACCCAAGCCGTCATGTCAACCGTACCGGAAATCGCCGCATACCCCATCATCGGAGGCATCGCTCCGGAAACAGCGCCTACAAGCGTATTCAGCGTCGTCGTGCGCTTTGTCCACATCGTATACACCACAACATAGAAGAACAAACCCACAAGACCAAGTACGGCCGTCAGCGTATTGATGAGAAGAAGAATGACAGAACCCGCAATTCCGAAAACAAAGCCCATAATCATTACATTTTGCGGATTTAACCGTCCTTCCGGCAGCGCTCTTGTCTTCGTACGCGCCATAAGCTGGTCAAGGTCACGATCAATATAGTTGTTTAGGCAAGTGCCTGACATAATTACAAGCGCAGAGCCCAGCATCGCCATCAGTACCGTATCCACGGGAAGCGGACCGTCGGCGGCAAGCCAGATACCTGCAAACAGCGTCATTAGGTTAGAGACTACAATACCAACTTTCGTTACCGATACATAATCGCGCCAGTCGCCTTTCGGTTTCGCTTCGGAAAGCGGACCCGGCTCCATTACACGGCTGGCTGGATTTTCGTACATATTTTTTTCAGAAATAGGCGTACCCATTTCAAAACCTCCCTGCATATAGTAGCGTTAGCCAAGATTTACTGCTGATTGTTTACTGCCGGATACGACTTTGCTGTCTTTGTCGGCTGTAAGGAGCAAGTTTGCTCCCAATTTTGCTTCTACGACCATAAACACCGCAAGAGCCATCATCAGGGCGGCAATCGCCATATGAATAACATTTGTAATAACGGCAAGATGCGCCACCACCGTGATGAATCCCGTTATCGGCTGAAGCGCAAGCAGAATGAGCAGCGTAACTGCCTGGTTCTTCATCACTTTGCGCAGACGCGCGTAGAAGTACAGCCACAGTGACGAGAATACAATCAGCAAAGTAGCAAACACATGCACGTACATCAGCGTTGTCGCGATAGCCGGAGTGGAAATGATATTATTCAGCAAATTTATTTTGCCGTTTACCCACACCTGACCGGCGTCGCTGTGTTTGATAAATGCACCCAGCACGTATTCGATATAGATAGCAATCGCAGCGATCAGGGCCGGTTTGAACATGGCGCGAACCTGTCTGTCCTCTCGGAATTCGCCCTGCTTCTTACGGAAGTTCGCAAGCGTTACTCCTGTCAGTACGACAAATGTCGAGAACAGAAGAATGGCAAAGCTTGTATCCATTGCGGTAAAGCCAGGCGGCAGCTTCTTCAGTACATTGATGCCGCCAAGCACCGCCACAAACAGAAGCAGAACAAACGAGAGCAGAACCAGTTTCAGCACAATGGGGCTTTCCTTTCGTTTGCGCCACGCGAAATACAGATTGGCCAGCATAAGAAACCCTATTCCGGTAGATAACAAGCGATGCGTATATTCTATGATGATTTTCCCTTCTAACGGCGGGATAATATGCCCGTTGCACAGCGGCCAGTCGGAGCATGCCAATCCGGCGTCAAACCCTACAACGAGCGCTCCAGCAATCAGCAGCAGAAAGGTGGCGATAGTCGTTACGAAAGGTAAGCGATATCCCATTGTTACACCCCTTCTTTACGCTCCAAATGACTTTTGAGACGTATAATTTTCTTCTGCTTCGCCGAATTCGTACGGCGGAGCGGTTACATACGGCATTTCGATAAAGTTGTGTTCAGGCGGAGGTGAAGACACCGTCCACTCGAGCGTTTGTGCGCCCCACGGATTCGCGGGAGCCTTTGCACCACTTCTTAAAGAAACTACAATTGTAACCACCATCATTACTGCTGCTGCACCAACCAGATACGAACCAAACGTCGCAACCTGATTGGCAATCTGCATACCATTAGCCGGGTCGTACTGGAATACGCGGCGCGGCATGCCCATCATACCGATGTAATGCATCGGGAAGAACGTCAGGTTCGTACCAATGAAATACATCCAGAATACGATTTTGCCAAGTTTCTCATTGTACATACGGCCGGTCATCTTCGGGAACCAGTAGAAGATACCAGCCAGTACCGCCATCATACTTCCCCCGAACAATACATAGTGGAAGTGGGCGACAACGAAATACGTGTCATGCATATGCATATCAACCGGTACCGCTGCAAGAAAGATGCCGCCAAGTCCTCCGATGGTAAACATCCCTATGAATCCAAGGGTAACGAACAGCATCGGCGTGGTAAACCAGTTGGAACCTCGCCATAACGTAGCAAGCCAGTTAAAAATCTTAATCGCGGACGGCACCGCAATAATCATCGAGGTTACCATGAACGGAATCCCCGTTGCGAGCGGCATGCCCGCCACAAACATATGGTGTGCCCAAACCAGAAAACCTAAGAAACCGATGGCGATTGACGAGTACGCAATCGCATGATAGCCAAAAATCGGTTTCCGTGCAAATACCGGAATAATCTCCGATACGATCCCCATCGCCGGAATCACCATGATATATACCGCAGGATGGGAATAGAACCAGAACAGGTGCTGGTACAGCATCGGGTCTCCGCCGGCGGACGCATCGTAGAAATGCGTACCGAAATGACGGTCGAACAACAACGTTGTAATAGCGCCCGCCAGTGCAGGCGTACCAAACAGCTGGATAAACGCTGTAATTAATGAAGACCATACATACAGTGGAAGACGGTTGAATGTCATTCCCGGAGCACGCATATTAAATACTGTTACAATAATGTTTATAGCACCAAGGATTGAAGAAATACCTAAAATATGCACCCCTAAAACCCATATATCAAGGCCAAGACCTTGCGACTGGATACTGTAGGGTGGATACGCGGTCCAACCGATATCCGGCATTCCAAAATAAAAACTGCTCAAGAACACCACACCGCCCAGCGCGAACAACCAGAAGGCCAAGTTGTTCATCCGCGGGAACGCCATATCATGTGCCCCGATCATAATCGGAACAAGATAGTTCCCGAACGCTGCGGTGAGCATCGGAATCATAAACAGGAAAATCATAATGGAGCCGTGCATAGTGAACATCTGGTTGAACATGTCAGCCTGCGGCACTACATCCGGCATCCCCGGTGTCAGCAGTTCAGTACGGATAACGAGCGCCGCCGCTCCTCCGATAAAGAAGAAGAACAAACACGCAACGCCGTACATAATTCCGATTTTCTTATGATCGACGGTAAGCAACCAGTCTCTGACAAAAGATGGCTTTTTCGTTTCGGCAGTGGCAGTAGCTCCCATACGCTTCACTCCTCCCTATTTCAAGGTTTTGATATACTCAGCAATTGCCTTCGCTTCTTCCTCGGTTACCTGCTGCGGCGGCATTGGTGAAGAATAACCTTGAGGGATTTTCGCTGCAGGGTCCATGATGGATTCTACAATGTACTTCTCATCATATTTAGCGGTACTGCCGTCGGACAGCTTCACGTCTTTACCAAACATGCCACCCCATCCCGGACCGACCAATTTGTTTTGGTCAGTAGCGTGACAGCTTAAACAGCCTTTCTGTTCGGCAAGCGCTTGCCCTTCGCCGCCAGGACCACCTGCGGCGCCACCGCCGGCTTTTCCGCCGGACTGCACAAATTTATTGAATTCGTCTGTATTTACCACGTTGAGTTTCGCTAGCATCATCGAGTGCATTGTCCCGCAATATTCGGCGCATACTATAGGGTATTCGCCCTGTTTAGTTGGGCCGGACCAGATCTGTGTTTGGCGTCCAGGTACTGCATCCTGTTTAATTCGCATAGCTGGAATCCAAAAGCTGTGAATAATGTCGGCGGATGTAATTTTAAATAGGACGTTTTTATCCTCCGGAATGACGAGCTTATTTGTCGTCTTAAATCCTTCTGGATACTCAAAGTCCCATCTCCATTTGTAACCCGTTACATTAATCGTGTACACATCTTTTGGTGGGGTCTGAATTGCGTACGTCATCTGTGAACCAAACACGCCAATGGCGACCAGAATAAGAGCAGGTATTACTGTCCAAATGATTTCCATTTTCGTGTTCCCGTGCAACGCAATTCCCTGTTTGTCCGGTCGTTTTCTTCTGTAGCGAACAAGGAAGATAAAGAGAAGCATTTCAACCAGGACAAAGATGAAAAGAGAGATAGCTGCGATAAACCAAAACAAGGAATCGACCTGCTTTGCCATGTCATTAATGGCCGGGGGAAATAACCAACTGAAATCCACACAATACACTCCTTTCTTCTATCATTTGTTCTATACAGCAGCAGAACAAATGAAAATTTAGGTATAAGAAATAATATCTACATGGTAAATACCATATAAATGTTATCAATTTTCATCTCATTTGTATAGTGTTTTGAACATATGCACCACTCGGTAAAATTATGTATGGCAAAGAGGGAAAAACCTTGGTAGAAGCGAAAAGAGTAAAGGTGTGTTTTTACCTTTACTCTTACCCAAATGTCATTTATTTGACACATTTTGGCCTGCTTTTTGTCACTATTATTTTACCAATGATGCAAATTCATAGAGAATTCTTGCCGTTAATCCCCAGATAATTTTTCCGTCATATTGATAGAAAAATTCAGGGAGTTTCGTACTACGCCATTTGTAATTCTTCCCCTGCGGGATTAGCTCGAACGGAAAGTTTTCTTCCGGTTTTACCGCCAGATGAACATAATGGACATCCGGTTCTTCTTCTAAAAAGAACTCAAGAGGAACACAGAAAACTTCTTCTACTTCGGCACGGTTCGGGGCAATCTTTTGGTAATCATGAATTTTACCGACAAACGAATAAATAGAAGAGGAATACGGCGGAATAAGAATACCCAAACTCTCGATGATCTGGATGTCGCTTTCCTCAAGGCCTAATTCTTCACATGTTTCCCGAATCGCTGCGGCCTGCTCGCTCTCATCTCCTTCATCAATTTTTCCGCCCGGGAAGCAAATCTCCCCGGGCTGCCTTTTCAATGTCTGTGCTCTTACTTCGAATAGCACATGAAGTTTTCCATCCTTCTCCACCAGCGGAATTAGAACCGCAGCCCGCATCAGTGGAGCAAATCCAAATAAATTGAAAGAGCGCTGACTTATCCGATTTTGAATTTGTTCTATCATTCGTGTCTCCACTACTCCTTTTGTCTTTTACAGAATGACAGCCTCATTTACTTGAATATGGGCGTCACGCAAAATTTTCATCAAATATTCGTATGGTGTTCGGGCGATTTCCGTATAGCTTCTGCGGGTATACAAGTGAACCGCATTGGGAAATTCACTTCTAAGCTGGGAACGCAGTTTCTTGCCGGATGCATCTTCATCCACGAAAATGTACACATCGGCATCACCGGCCTGATGATAGATGTCTTCCAGCTTTCGCATACTTAACGTTCCGTGCGTGCAGATAATTTCCACAGGCTCTGCGATGATTTTCTCCAGACGTTTCTTATCCGTCTTTCCCTCCACGATAATGACTTTGCCTATGATCATTGCCCATCACCTCGCAGCGAATCTGACCACTTATCGTTAGAAATCTTACTTTTATTATATGTTGATTTAAAGTATTAGTAAAAACGAAAGTGCATTTTTCGCATAATCCCTATGATAGTAGGGTTCCAATTATGGCATGTTCGCATGCTTTGAAAAATCCACTCTGATGTACTAAGCTAAATACAGGATGATCCGCCATAGACAAATTCACGAAGGGAAGGATGAACAGGCCATGAACAGCGCCTACCGCACCCACCTTGAAACTCATCGCAACACCCATCTTAAAGAACTGAAGGATTTGCTGAGCATCCCAAGCGTAAGTGCCCTTTCCGCCCACAAACCGGATATTAAGCGCGCCGCAGAATGGCTGGCCGATTCTCTACAGGCGGCCGGACTTGAAAACGTGAAAATTATGCCGACCGATGGAAACCCGATCGTATACGCCGATTGGTTACATGCCGATAGCGACATTACTGCGTTAATTTACGGCCATTATGACGTACAGCCGGTCGATCCGCTGGAACTGTGGCAAACACCGCCCTTCGAACCCGATATTCGTGACGGTAAGATTTACGCGCGCGGCGCAACGGATGACAAAGGCCAGATTTTCATGCATATCAAAGCCGTGGAGGCGCTATTGAAAACGGAGGGCAAGCTGCCGGTCAATGTAAAATTCTGTATCGAAGGCGAAGAAGAAATCGGAAGTCCGGCGCTTGAGCCGTTCGTGGAGCAAAACAAAGATAGGCTGGCGGCAGACGTGCTGGTTATCTCCGATACGCCGATGCTGGAAAAAGGCAAACCTGCCATTTGCTATAGTCTGCGCGGTTTATGCGCCATGCAAATTGATATCCGCGGTGCAAACAGCGATTTGCATTCAGGCATTTACGGGGGCGGAGTTGCCAATCCGCTGCATGCTCTCGCCGCCATTTTAGCATCCATGCATGATGAGAGAGGACGTGTTGCTGTCGAGGGGTTCTATGACAGGGTCAGACCGCTTACCGAAGAAGAACAGCAGGCGTTCCGCGATTTACGATACGATGAGGAAGCGTTGAAGAAAGAATTAAATGTAAGCGAGCTGTACGGAGAAGAAGGGTTCAGCTTCCTGGAGCGCACCTGGGCGCGTCCGACGCTCGAGATTAACGGCATATACGGTGGCTTCCAGGGCGAAGGCATCAAGACGGTACTGCCGTCCGAGGCGCATGCCAAGCTGTCCTGCCGTCTGGTCGGCGACCAGGACCCAAATGAGATTCAAGAACTAATTGAAAAGCATGTTCACGCACATACACCACCGGGCGTGCAGGTGAAAGTAACCCGCATGGATACCGGCCGGCCGTTCGAGACACCATATGACCATCCTGTCATCCAGGCAGCGATGCGCGCATACGAGAAAGCATACGAGGCAACACCTGCACTCACCCGGATGGGCGGATCGATTCCGATTGTGGAAGGGTTCGGACGCCTGCTGAATGTCCCGGTCGTACTGATGGGCTTCGGCCTGCCGGGCGAGAATTTCCACGCGCCGAACGAGCATTTCCATCTGGAGAATTTCGATAAAGGGCTTATTACCATCTGCGAATATTGGAAAGAGCTTGCCGGTATCAAAATGAAGTAAAGACAGCCAGAATCGTAACGGGTTTGCCTATAGTTTTTATTAAAAGGCTCTGTTAAAGAACTATGTTGATGTACAAGGAAAATCCAAATCAACAGAAATCTTTAACAGGGCCTTTTTAAAAAGTTCATCATTCGGGTCACAGTTCACAAAAAGAGATTTGGTTGTCTTTATCAGTACAAACTTATTTTGGTATTGATTTTTAGTTTAATATTAAAAAATGTGGTGGACCATTTAATACGTCTGGCTAATGATTCCTTTCCATCTGCAAATGAATCAACCCTCCTCGAATCCGGATCAATAAAAGCACCAGAAAATAACGCGGCTAAAACCAAGAATATTAGTCCAGTTACTCCTGAATACATTGTTATTAAATTGATTTTACCTTGAATCAGAACTATGAGGAAATCGATAAGTAAAATACATAAGCCAATCCCTAAAGCCTTCAGAAAAATTCCCCCTTTTCCCTCTATTTTTTCCTCGAGACACTTACTTGTTATCACTTTATATTTTTTATTCTATATTATTTAAATCGATCCAAAAGAGATAAATTTAGTAAAATTAATGAAAATAATTCCAAAACAGTACCAAATACCCATATATTAACTGCAAAATTATATCACTATTTTGATATGATTTCCAATATTTTTCCAATACCACATTGAGGGGGAATTCTAGTGAGTAAGAGGAGAAAAATCATGGGTCTTCTGTTGTCGGGTTTTATGGTAGCTGCAAGTGTACCAGCATTTACCGTATCTGATGTGTCGGTAAAAGAATCCAAGCTGCTTTATCAATCCCAGGAAATAAAGGACGTAGACAAGCTATTTGAAAGAGCAAAAAATGGAGTTAGTGATATTGAAAGTGATAAGGAAGGCAATGGGGCAGTTTCTCAAATTCTAAAAAATAAAGAAGGAAAGCAAAGGGATGTCAGGTTATACAAGACAACACAGAAACTAAAAGAAATTAAACTTGCAAATGGTGAAACAGAAACACAATATGCTACGACCGTAATTGCATCTGTTTCTAGAACTTATGATGGCAATAGATCTGATTCCGGCTCTGATGTAAGTGTAAGTGTTAAATCGTCTTCTACTTTTTATTGGTCAAATGTAACGATAAACGGTATATCATGCATAAAACACCAAGGGGCTAGTGGGAGCTGGGTTATTAGTGATTCTAATATTTCTATTTCTAATCGACAGGTAGAGTTAGGTGGCTGTTGGTTACTCTCCTGATTCTTTTATTAAAAATCAGTATTACACATATAATACCACAAGTAATACGTTCGATATTCTTCCACCGTCATCCTGGAGTCCGGTTGGAACAGCCAAACGTGGTTTCTTTGGTGTTAATACAAAATGTACGGTAAAAGAGATTAGTACAGGGGATACGTGGAGCTTCATTTTTACAAATAAACTTCAGTAAAAATTACTCGTAGTATAAATCACTACTTCGTTACTTAGGAGCGAAGTAGTGATTTTTCCTTTATACATGAGGTTTTTACGCAAATTAAATGTTATTAACTAGACTCTTACAGTTTTTTCACTTCCCCCTAAAAAAGGACAGGACATCCTAAAGAGCGCACTTTGCTTTTTTTACATAATATATTTATAATTGTAAACACTATAGTAAATACAATTTTTGTGGTATGAAGGAAAAAAGAGAAGAGAACGAGACAATGATTTCAATGTGGAAAAAGGCGAAGGCCTTTTTCTTCCCTGGATCT
>NZ_DFMZ01000107.1:7853-12776 GCF_002375825.1 Aneurinibacillus sp. UBA3580 | reverse complement strand
CTTCCCTGGATCTCATTTCCTCTCCCCTCTCCTTCTTTCCTCCTGATTTTCACAGAAAACAGAGGCCAGCCTATTGCTGTGCCTCCGTTTCCGTTTATTTCTGCACCTGCAGCGCCGCAGCGGATCGGTCATGTACATATCGGGTCAATTCCACCGTCATCTCATAATAGAAAAACGGAGTAATCAAATAAATGCCGTTAAAGTATTCCATGGCCATATCCACCAGCTCTCGGGCAATCGCCACGCCTTCACGGCGGGCTTCTTCGCCCGGCTCATGTGCATGCATGCGGGCACGCGCTTCGTCCGACAACTTGATGCCGGGTACTTCGTTGTGAAGAAACTCCGCGTTGCGCGAGCTCGTCAGCGGCATAATGCCGATAAAAATCGGGATGTCCAGATGTTTTGTGCCTTCATAAATCCGCTCAATCATTTCCCGGTCATATACCGGCTGCGTCATAATGTAGTCCGCTCCCGCTTCTACCTTCTTCTCAAGGCGCCGCAGTGCGGCATCGAACTGGCGCACATGCGGATTGAACGCAGCGCCGACTACGAAATCCCCCCGCTGCTTGAGCGGCTTGCCCGAGAAGGTGAATCCTTCATTCAGCTGTTTAATCATGCGGATTAAGTCAAATGAGGATACATCGAACACAGAGCTTGCACCGGGCAAATCTCCGAAACGGGCCGGATCGCCTGTAATGACCAGCACCTGGTTGATGCCAAGTGCATACAGCCCCATCAGGTGCGATTGTTGGCCGATCAGGTTGCGGTCACGGCAGGCGATGTGCAACAGCGGTTCGGCACCGAATTTCGTCTTTATAATCGATCCGAGCGCCATGTTGCTCATGCGTGTCGTTGCCAGTGAATTATCGGCCAGCGTGATCGCATCGGCGCCCGCTTCCTTCAATGCTGCCGCTCCCTTCAGAAACTTCTCCGTATCCAAATCGCGCGGTGGGTCCAGCTCAACAATGACCGTATGCCGCTGTCTTACCGTATCTACAATTCCTTTGGAGCGCTCCGGGGAGACAATGCGAATTGGCGTTCTTTCCTCTTCTTTCACTGTAATAACCGGATTAACCCGGGGCAGCGGATCACGCTCTGCCAACACCTGTGCCATCATGCGGATATGCTCGGGGGTTGTGCCGCAGCAGCCGCCGATAAGTCTCGCTCCCTGAGCCCGGAAACGCAGCGCGCTTTCCCCGAAGTACTGGGGAACCGATGCGTAGGAGTACTCGCCGTCTGACATCGCAAGCCGTCCCGCATTGGGAAATACAGACAAAGGCGTATCTTCCGGTACGACCGTATTCTCAATCGAGCGAAGAATTTCTGCCGGACCCATTCGACAGTTCAGACCAACTACATCTGCGCCCGCTTTCTTTAATTCAGAGAATGCGCGGGTCAGCGTATATCCGTCCCGCGTCCGGCCCACCTCTATCGTGGCAAGCTGGGCAATAATCGGCAGCTTCGTCAACGGACGAATGATATCGAGAGCCAGCAGCAATTCGTCCAGGTCAAGGAATGTCTCCAGGAGAATGGCATCCACTCCGCCCGCCAGCAGCGCGGAAGCCTGCTCCTCGTACTGTTCTCCATAAGTATCCATCTGCTGGGCATCCCGCACCCTTCCAGCAATAATCGACCCGATACCGCCAACCACATATGCGTCATCACCGACCGCTTCCCGTGCGACTTTGGCTGCGGCCCGATTCATCCGCTCCACTTTATCCTGCAGACCGTGGCGGGCCAGGGCATCCCGATGAGCGCCGTACGTATTGGTCTGAATAAAGCGTGCGCCCGCTTCGTAATAGGAACGGTGAACTGTTCGGATAATCTCCGGGTCCGATAGGCTTAACTCTTCGTAACAGATGCCGATCGGAACACCCAGCTGATAGAGCCAGGTGGCCATTGCGCCATCGCCAATCAACAGGTGGTTATTCAGATATGTTTTTAGATTTTCTTTTGGCATGGGCTTCCTCTCCCTTCCTCGTTTTATTCACCGGCATTGAAATAGCGCGCTTCAGGATGGGAGAATACCATGGCCGAAACGGACGCCTCCGGTTCCATCATGCAGCCATCGGTTAGGTGCACACCGATATCTTCCGGCTTCAGCAAATCAAATAGCAGTTTCTGATCCTCCAAATCCGGGCAAGCCGGATAGCCAAACGAGACGCGGATGCCCTGGTAACGAGCTCCGAAACGCTGCTGCATCGTCATCTCCGCCGGATCCGGGAAGCCCCATGTATCGCGCAGAATATGGTGCGTCCGCTCGGCGAACGCCTCGGCCAGTTCGAGCGCCAGCGCCTGCAGCACATGCGAACGGAGATAGTCGCCCTTCTCCTTCCATTCTTCCGCTTTCTCCCGCACGCCCTTGCCTGCGGTGACTACAAGGAATGCGACATAATCCATAACTCCGCTTTCCACCGGTTTTACAAAATCGGCCAGGCAGAGATATGGCGCTTCTTTTTGCCGCGGGAAAGAGAATGTTTTGAGTATGACGCTATGATCGTTCGGATCATAGATATAAATTTCGTTTCCTCTGGATTGCGCCGGGAAGAAACGGTACATACCATGCGCGGTCAGCAGACCGGTTTCTTCCGCTTCCGCCAGCAACTCCTCCACGATTTCCTTCAGTTCAACCGTCTTCGGGTCACCCTCCGAAAGCAGTGCGTCCACATTGCCGCGTACGCCTAAGTGCTTGCCCAGCAGCATACGCAGATTCAGATACGGGTGCAGATGCGTAAGCGGGTAATCGCGTAGAATGTGACGGTCAAAATCCGGTGGCAGGAATACCGGAACATCCATACGTACCGAAGAACGCTGCGGCACGGCTGGTGCCGCTTCTGTTTCCTTCGCTTCGGAAGCTGCTGTAACCTGCGCTTCTTCCTTCGCCCGGGCCGCGGACTCTTCCAGCTCGGCCCGCATTTTCGGATTCACCAGCTTATTGGCGATGTCCAGTCCGCTCATGGCGTCTTTGGAATATAGCACGAGTCCGTTATATTCCGGAGCAATACGATTCTCGGTAAACTTACGTGTCAATGCTGCGCCGCCCACGAGAATCGGTACGTCGATACCAGCCGCTCTCAAATCCTGTACTGTTGTCACCATCTGCTGTGCTGATTTGACAAGCAGACCTGAAAGTCCGATTATATCCGGCATCTCTTTACGGCAGGCTTCAATCAACTGCTCCGGCGGCACTTTAATCCCCAGATTAACAATCTTGTAGCCGTTATTCCCAAAGATAATCTCCACCAGGTTTTTGCCGATGTCATGCACATCGCCTTTTACGGTAGCGAGCATGACCGTGCCTTTAGTGGATGCCTGCGTTTTCTCCATGAACGGCTCCAGATAAGCGACTGCGGCTTTCATTACTTCCGCACTTTGCAGCACTTCCGCAACAATCAACTGGTTATCATTAAACAGGCGGCCCACTTCGTCCATACCGTTCATCAACGGTCCGTTGATGATATCAAGCGGCGCGTATTTGTCCAGCGCTTCTTCCAGATCCGGAATTAGCCCTTCTTTTGTTCCTTCCACCACGTAATGGGCCAGGCGCTCTTCTAAGCTTAGATTTGTAATTTCTTCGACCTTCTCCACCTTTTTCTCGCGATAGAATGCTGTAAACCTTGCCAGCGTCTCGTCAGTCGTATCAAACAGCAGCGCTTCCGCCAATTGACGTTCCTCTTCTGGAATAGACGCGAAACGCTGCAGCTTCTCCGTGTTGACAATGGCGTAATCAAGTCCCGCTTTCGTACAGTGGTATAAGTACACGGCATTCAGAACTTCTCTGCCCGCAGGCGGCAAACCGAATGATACGTTGCTGACGCCAAGAATGGTCTGACATTCCGGAAATTTCTCTTTAATCAACCGAATGCCTTCCACCGTCTCTTTCGCGGAACCGATGTATGCTTCGTCCCCCGTACCTACCGGGAAAACGAGCGGATCGAAGATTAAATCCCGCGGCGAAAGTCCGTACTTACCCACAAGCAGGCGATAGGATCGCTCAGCCACCTCAAGTTTGCGCCCGCGGGTCACAGCCATTCCCTTCTCGTCAATTGTGCCGACAACGACCGCACCACCGAACTTCCGTAAGAGCGGAGCCACTTCCGCAAAACGTTCTTCCCCGTCTTCCAGATTGATTGAGTTAATAATCGCCTTGCCCTGCGAGTACTTCAGCGCAAGGGCAATAACGTTCGGGTCGGTAGAGTCAATCATAAGCGGCACTTTTACCTTACGTACGACAAACTTTAGGAATGCCTCCATATCCGCCGCTTCATCCCGGTCCGGATCGGCAAGACAGATATCGATAACATGAGCGCCCCGCTTCACCTGAGCACGCGCAATTTCTGAAGCCTCTTCGTACTTGCCCTCCTTGATGAGATCACGGAATTTCTTTGAACCGATAACATTCGTACGCTCCCCTACAAATAAAGGCCGGTTGTCCTGTTCAAGGTAGACGGGTTCAATGCCGGATACCACATGTGTATGGAGTCCCTGCGGCTTACGCGGCTGATAATCTTTGAGCGCTTCCGCGATAGCCCGGATATGCTCCGGTGTCGTACCGCAGCAGCCGCCCGCCACATTAATCCACCCCTGCTCGGCGAACCCGGCCAGTTTGGCCGCCAGTGCCTGCGGTGACTCATGGTAGTGACCGTCTTCATCAGGCAGTCCGGCGTTCGGATAGCAGCTAACCGCACAGTTTGCCATACCGGACAACGTTCGGATATGATCCCGCATAAACTCCGGACCCGTCGCACAGTTTAAACCAATAGACACCGGCTGCAGGTGCTCAAGAGAGATGTAAAATGCTTCAATATTCTGACCGGCCAAGGTCGTTCCCATCGGCTCAATCGTTCCCGAGATCATGACCGGGATCTTATAACCCAGGGTTTCAAAGGCACGCTGGATGCCGATGCCGCCCGCTTTTACGTT
>NZ_DFMZ01000107.1:7039-7760 GCF_002375825.1 Aneurinibacillus sp. UBA3580 | reverse complement strand
CCGATGCCGCCCGCTTTTACGTTAAGCGTATCCTGTACTGTCTCCAGCAGCAGTACATCAACCCCGCCTTCAATCAATGCCAAAGCCTGCTCGTAATAGGCGTCGACCAATTCCTCAAATGTAACACCACCGGTAACGGACAGCGTTTTAGTCGTCGGGCCGATAGAGCCGGCGGCATATCTGGGCCATTCGGGAGTCGAATATTTCTCTACCGCTTCGCGTGCCAGTCGTGCCGCAGCCAGATTAATCTCCCGCGCGCGGTTCTGTAGATTATATTCGGCCAGGACAATGGACGTTGCACCAAATGTATTGGTCTCGACAATGTCCGCTCCCGCCTCCAGATACGTCTCATGAATACCGCGAATTACATCCGGGCGGGTAAGGTTCAGCATTTCGTTACAACCTTCATACTCTTCACCGCCGAAGTCTTCCGGACCGAGATTTGCCTGCTGGAGCATGGTACCCATCGCCCCGTCAATAATCAAAATTTTGTTTGTCAATTGGTGCTCTATCGACAGCTTTTTCACCGCTGTTTCACTCATGGCAATCGCCCTCTCTTCCGTGCAAAGTAAAATAAAAAAGACCTCCCGAAAGAAGGAAGGTCTCTGATGTCCGTCAAAGCACACGTACCCTTATCTTTCAGGAAATAAATCCTGCTGGAATTGGCACCGTGTATTCTACATACCGGTTGCCGGGCGTCATTGGGCCAGTCCCTCAGCCT
>NZ_DFMZ01000107.1:6318-6946 GCF_002375825.1 Aneurinibacillus sp. UBA3580 | reverse complement strand
TCATTGGGCCAGTCCCTCAGCCTGCTCTTGATAAGAAACGAATTATAGTTTTCATTTTTCTCATTATTAAACAATGTTAGAAAAGAGTCAATAGAAAATTTATATGCCCTCCTCCGTGTCAAAGCGTCCGGGTAATCACAATGCTGGTGTGATTGCGTAAATCGATTTCATACGGTGAGGCTAGAGGCGTGCCATCCCGCTCCTGTACGATACGCACGGTTGGTCTGTGCACAGCCGCCGGGTCAACGCGCGATACGACGCCGATTTGTCCTGTGTTTAAAACAACTGTAGAAGCTACCGGATAAACGGCAATATGCTTAACGAATAAACGAACCAATTCCAGATCGAACAATGAATTTCCCGCCGCGAATAAATACTCTGTCGCTTCGTTCGGACTGTAATGCTGGCGATAAGAACGGTGCGAGGTTAAAGCATCATAGACATCGGCCATGCCGACGATCTGGGCATATTCATGAATCTGGTTTTTCTGAAGCTTGCGCGGATAGCCGGAACCGTTATACCGTTCATGATGCTGCAGAGCACAGTGGGCAGATAGAAGCGATACATCATACTGGTAGCGCAAAATATTAAATCCGTCTTCCGTATGATTTTCCACCCTCGCCCGCTC
>NZ_DFMZ01000107.1:5378-6217 GCF_002375825.1 Aneurinibacillus sp. UBA3580 | reverse complement strand
CGCCCGCTCTTCCGGATTCAGCGTCGTCTTCTTGTTCCACAACTCTTTAGGCAGCATGGTCATCCCGATGTCAAACAGCAGCGCTCCTACACCTAAGTCAGCTAGCTGGTTGCGGTTATATCCTTTGGCCAGCCCGATAACTCCCGCAAGCACCGCCACATTTACGGAATGGTGGAACAAATATCCGTCAAGTGAATGAAGGTTAGCCAAATTGATAAGGACTTCTTTTCGACCGCTTAAATCCCCTAATATAGTACCAAATACATCCCGAAATGTTTTCCCTATATCAGGGACTGAAGCCCTGCCTTTCACTTTCGGTTGATCCATCAGGCTGGTCATAGTCTTATAGACCGTTTCCACCGCTTTGCGCCGCGTTGTATCGCTAATCACATCTTCAGGTATGATATCATCCGTGTTTTTATCTTCAATATATACCATGTCAATGCCCATACTTTTCAAGCGGTCAATATACCGCTGGCTCAATTCCAGGCCTGCCCCGAGCAGGATGTGTCCCGTTTCCGAAAGGATCGTTTTCGCTATTTTATCTCCCGGCTTTACAGAATTGATGTGTACCTTTTTCACGCGTAAACCCTACTTTCTTGGTCTTTTCCTATAGACATTTGGTACTCTTTTCGAATTTTAACACAGGAATTTAGTTTCATTACAAAAAACATACAGGAAAACTAAATTTAGATAGTAGTACCCATGCCAATATTCATTAACTGAATTTTCCGTCTTTAATTTACAGTATACTATTATGGTAAACCCTTGTATACGAAACCACCATGGCCGATTAGCTGCAAGCCCTGCCATGAATGGTACGAAGGAAAAGAGAGAAG
>NZ_DFMZ01000107.1:0-5284 GCF_002375825.1 Aneurinibacillus sp. UBA3580 | reverse complement strand
GTACGAAGGAAAAGAGAGAAGAGAACGAGAGGGTGATTTCAATGGAGAAAAAGGCGAACGCCTTTTTCTCCCCTGGATCTTCTTTCTTCACGATTTTCACAAAAAAATAAAAATCACCCTTCCCTGCAAGGGCGATCCATGTAACTTTTCATATTTTTGTAAGAACTAACCCCAGCAGCGCGGTAAAAATTCCGCACACCTGATATGGTTTTAATCTTTCTTTAAATAAATAACAGCCGGTCAAGATAACCACAAGACAGTTTAAACTAACGACCGGAAAGACAATGCTGGCGATGCCGGTTTTAAGCGCATAAAAATAGCAACTGAAACTGGCGACGCTTACTATGCCCAGCAATGCGCCGATTTTCGCTTCCCGAATCTGAATTCGCTCACGTCCTAACCAAACAGCCAGATACAGACTACCGCCGCCATACATTGCCACCAGCATGTCCATTGAACTGATATGTAGATAGGAAGACTGCTTCATTAATATACCAAGCAATCCGAACGAAACAAACGCAAACATGACACGTCCGATCCACGGCAAATAATCCGTGCTACCTTTGGCGCCCGGCGTATATTGGATCACCACGGCAGACCCCATCATACACAAAACGCCCAGCCAGTGCAAAAACGGGATTTGTTCATGGAAAATAGCGCCGGCTGCCAGCACCGGAAAAATAGCGTTCGCCGCAATCAGCGGAGACGTTAGACTGGCCGGTCCTTTCTCAAATGCACGCGCCATTTGAATGTTTCCATTCGCGTTTAATACACCGATGATGCTTCCAAGCAGGAGGGATGTCATGTTCGGATGCAGAGACCCTGACGCTACACCGGAACTTAAGATAATCAAGAATGCCACAAAATAAAAGAAAAATTGGATATTCATCTTGGATAACCCGCGTGAGGTGCTCCACTTGAAGATCGTATTATTGACCCCAAAGCCCACCGCCGTGGTTAAAGCCGCAAACAGCCACATACTCAGTTACCTTCTTCACTATAAAGTCTCTTCTTAGTTGTTTACTTACTGCTCATCGAATTCTGTTAACTGCACTTCGTACGTAAATGTCTCCCCGTTCGGCGCACAGGTAACGACAACTTCCGTTTTCCCGTCCGCTGTAGACCTTAATTGCACGACAATGTCCTTCTTTTCGTTCTCCTGCCCGCATGTATCAAGCATCCATGTCAGCGCTTCTTCCGTTAATGGCAGGCCCACCACTTCTCCATTCACTGTCGGTATATGCAGGAGCTTCTTATTATCGACAAATCCCCGAACTGTATCCAGCAGTACCTCTATCTGCAGCGGCGATAGTGCTAACGCATACGTCTGTTCCATATCCACCCTCCTTTCGATATCAGAAATCAGGGAGGTTAGAGAGTTTTAGAGAGTTAAGGAAAGAAAAAGGCATCCGCCTTTTTCTTCAAATTCTCCATTTCCTCTTTTCTCTCTTTCTCCTTTTTTATTTTAACATGCTTCCCATTCGCTTGGCCGCCGCCATGACATAAGGCAGATTTTCTTTCATCTGCGCAAGCGTCAGGCGATTGGAAGGTCCGGATACGGACAGTGCGGCCACCAGTTGCCCTCTTCGGTTGAACAGGGGTACGGCTACTGCAGCCGCTCCCTGCTCCCGTTCTTCGGAACTGGTCGCGTAGCCGTTCTTTTTAATTTCTTCTAACTGCTTCATATACACCTGCTTATCAATAGAAGAAGGCCAGGTCGGATCCGATAGAATCTGCTTCTGCACATCCGGCGGCGCATAAGCAACCAGCACCTTGCTTGAAGCGCCTACCGACAGCGGAAGATGCGCGCCAATCGGGGCTACTCTGCGAATCGTCTCATTGCTTTCCACCGCCTGTACGCGAATGCGTTCATTTTCATTGCGCACATACAAACTAATCGTCTCGCCCACCTGATCCCGCAAGCGAATCATTTCTGGAAGAAGAATGGTCGCCGGATCATCGCCTTGCGGCAGGCTGGCGGATAGCTGCCAGATGCGGAAACCAAGCTGGTATTTCTCCGTATCGGGATTGCGTGTTAGAAACCCTTTGTTCTCCAATGAACCCAACAGCCGGTATACGGTACTTTTATTCAGGCCTATTTTATGGGAAATCTCGGTAAGAGTCAGCTCTTTCTGATCAATAAAGCACAGCAGAATGTCCATGGCGCGATCTACCGCGCGGACGGTCATCTTATTATCGGAAGCGTCCATCCCGCTTACTCACCTTCCTCTTTCCATTAGTTTCATTCAACGAAACCATGTTGCAATATTTGACATTATACCTTATTGTCGTTTCACTCGTAAACTCTCATCTAATTTCAAAAAAAAGTTTAAAAATCTATGTACGTTACATGAAAAAAGCAGTATAATGTTATCGGAAAGAGAAACACAGTTTCATTTGGTGAAACCGTTATTGAAACACAAAGGAGGCTATCAACTTGGCAAATAAAGATGCTTACTCTGTACGTTCATCTTTGCAAGTAGGTGACAAGACGTATGCCTACTATTCCCTTAAAGCTTTGGAAGACAAAGGACTCGGTCCGATTTCTAAACTTCCTTTTTCCATTAAAGTTCTGCTTGAAGCAGCGGTGCGTCAGTTTGATGGCGTAGCGATTACGGAAGACCATGTAAAAAAATTGGCAACCTGGACCGAAGAGCGCGATCCGAATCAAGAAATACCGTTCACTCCGGCTCGTATTGTGCTGCAGGACTTCACGGGCGTACCGGCAGTTGTTGACCTCGCTGCCATGCGTCTGGCTATGAAAGAAATGGGCGGCAACCCTGAGCGTATCAACCCGCTCGTTCCGGTTGACCTCGTTATCGACCACTCCGTCATGGTAGATGATTTCGGCAACCCGGATGCACTGGAAAACAATATGAAGCTTGAGTTCGAACGCAACGGCGAACGTTATCGTTTCCTGCGCTGGGCACAGTCCGCGTTCAATAACTTCCGCGCTGTTCCGCCGGCAACCGGTATCGTTCACCAGGTAAACCTGGAGTACCTGGCGTCTGTAGCGGCTACAAAAGAAGTTGACGGCGAGCTTGAAGTATTCCCGGATTCTCTCGTAGGTACAGACTCCCATACTACAATGATCAACGGTCTTGGCGTTGTAGGCTGGGGCGTTGGCGGTATCGAAGCGGAAGCGGGCATGCTTGGCCAACCGCTGTATTTCGTAACGCCTGAAGTTGTCGGCTTCAAGCTGACAGGCACGCTGCCGGAAGGCGCGACAGCAACCGACCTGGCACTTACAGTTACAAACATCCTGCGCAAGAAGGGCGTAGTCGGCAAGTTCGTAGAGTTCTACGGACCGGGCCTCAGCAACATCAATCTGCAAGACCGCGCAACGGTCGCAAACATGGCGCCTGAATACGGTGCGACAATGGGCTTCTTCCCGGTTGACGAAGAGACTCTGACATTCCTCCGTTCTACAGGACGCAGCGAAGAACAAGTGGCGCTTGTTAAAGCCTACTTCCAGGAGCAAGGTCTCTTCCGTACGGATGACACTCCGGATCCGGAATTCTCCGAAACGCTGGAGCTTGACTTAGGCTCTGTCGTTCCGACACTGGCAGGTCCGAAGCGCCCGCAGGACCGCATCGAGCTGACTGCAATGAAAGACGCTTTCAACGATGCGCTGCGCACGCCGATCGACAAAGGCGGTTTCGGTTTAAGCGAAGAACAAATTGATAAGAAAGTAGCAATTACGCATAAAAACGGCAAAACGTCTGAACTGGGTACAGGCGCGGTTGTCATCGCGGCTATCACAAGCTGTACGAACACGTCCAACCCGAGCGTAATGCTGGCTGCCGGCCTTGTGGCGAAGAAAGCCGTTGAAAAAGGCCTTGTGAAGCCGGAATACGTAAAATCCAGCTTAACTCCAGGCTCCCGCGTTGTTACGCAATACCTCGAGAGAGCTGACCTGTTAAAACCGCTTGAGCAATTAGGCTTCTACATCGCAGGTTACGGCTGTGCAACTTGTATCGGTAACAGCGGTCCGCTGCCGGATGAAGTAAGCAATGCGATCGCAGAAAACGACCTGACAGTAGCGTCCGTGCTGTCCGGTAACCGTAACTTCGAAGGACGTGTACATCCGCAGGTAAAAGCAAACTACCTTGCTTCTCCGCCGCTGGTTGTAGCTTATGCCCTCGCTGGAAACGTAGGTATCGATCTGACAACGGAACCGCTTGGTACAGGCAAAGATGGCAAGCCGGTATACTTGAAAGATATCTGGCCGACGAATGAAGAAATCAAACAAGCGGTTCTTAATGCTGTTCGTCCTGAAATGTACGAAGAAGAATACGGCAATGTATTTACAGCAAATCCGCGCTGGAATGCGATTGACTTCCCGGAAGGACAGCTGTATGAGTGGGATGAAAACTCCACATACATCGCACATCCGCCGTTCTTCTCCGGTCTCAGCGCCGAAGCAGGCAGCATCCAGGGCATCAAAGGCGCGAGAGCACTGGCTGTGCTTGGTGACTCTGTAACGACAGACCACATCTCCCCGGCAGGAAGCATCACACCGACCAGCCCTGCGGGAATTTATCTGTCTGAGCGTGGCGTAGAGCGTAAAGACTTTAACTCTTACGGTTCCCGTCGTGGTAATCACGAAGTTATGATGCGCGGAACGTTCGCAAATATTCGTATCCGTAACAAAATGGCTCCTGGTACGGAAGGCGGCGTAACAACCTACCTGCCGACCGGTGAGGTAATGCCAATCTACGATGCGTCCATGAAATATCAAGAAACCGGCACTCCGCTGGTTGTCATCGCCGGTAAAGAATACGGTACAGGAAGTTCCCGTGACTGGGCAGCTAAAGGTACATTCCTGCTGGGTGTCAAAGCGGTTATCGCAGAAAGTTTCGAGCGTATCCACCGCAGCAACCTGGTAGGCATGGGCGTACTGCCGCTGCAGTTCGAAAATGGTGCCAATGCAGAAACTCTGGGCATCACCGGTAGCGAAACTTTCGATATTCCTGACCTGCACGACGATATTAAACCGGGTCAAACGATCAAAGTACAAGCAACTCGCCAGGATGGCACGAAGTTCGAATTTGACGTTTGCGTCCGTCTGGACAGCGCAGTTGATATTAAATACTACCGCAATGGCGGTATCCTGCAGACGGTTCTTCGTCAAATCGCTGCAGAAGCAAAAGCAAGCGTATAATTATCAAAAGAGGAAGATTCCCCTGGGAGAATCTTCCTCTTTTTCTGTGAAAATCCTGAAGAAAGAAGGAGAAGAGGGAGGAAAAAAGATCTAATGTAGAAAAAGGCCTTCGCCTTTTTC
>NZ_DFMZ01000028.1:0-14206 GCF_002375825.1 Aneurinibacillus sp. UBA3580 | reverse complement strand
CACAAAAGTTAGTTGTTCTTCCCATGATTTTCATGTTGGGGTTGCGGCGGAAATGCCATAAGATTTTTCTGTTCCTAGGACGAGATGCTTAAATTGTTCATCATTTACTATAAAGAACTCTCCAACGCGCGTCAATGTAAAGGATAAATTCTTGACAGATCTCTTGCTTTTGCCATACGTGTATGATATTATACTTGAGTATGCAAAGAGAGTCACTTTGATTGACTGCATCTCAGGGAGGTGGAATAGAATGGCACGTGTATGTTATGTAACTGGCAAACGGGCGAAAACCGGCAACAAGCGCAGCCACTCCAACCGCGCGAACAAACGCACTTGGGGCGTAAACGTACAAAAAGTACGCATTCTGGTGGATGGAAAGCCGAAGCGCGTATACGTAAGCACTAAAGCATTGAAATCCGGTTTAGTTACGCGAGTGTAATAGAGACATAAAAAAAGCACCCCTTTTATGGTGCTTTTTTTATGTCTTACGCCACCTCATCGTTTTCCCCCGCCGAGAATCGCGCGAATCAGCCCCCCCAGAAACTTCGGCAGCTTAATAGTATAAAACCGCATGATGACCCCTCCCTTATTTCAGGTACAGTCCAGTATATTCAAATGTACCGGCTGTGTACTTCTTCCGCCTGCTCGGTTTAACATATGCCGGGCTTCTAAAAAATATGAAATCAAGCTCAATAAAAAAACACGGCCCTCAACTTTATTCTATAATCGGCAAGCCTGTTTAATATCTTCGATGGCGCGGGCACGATCCGCCTGACCGAAGACGGCGTTACCCGCCACCAGGCAGGTCGCTCCGGCTTTTGTAACAAGCGGAGCCGTTTCGGCATTAATGCCGCCGTCGATTTGAATTTCGACTTTATCGCCCAGACCGCGCTCTTCAAGCATTGTTTTTAGTTGTGTCACTTTGCGCACAACTTCCGGAATGAATTTTTGACCGCCAAAGCCGGGGTTCACAGACATAAGCAGGACCATATCGATATCTTCAAGCACGTGCTCCAACGTTCCGACCGGAGTGGCAGGATTAAGAGAAACGGCGGCCTTTACGCCTTGATTTTTGATATGATAAATCGTGCGGTGCAGATGCACGCATGCCTCCTGATGTACGGTAATGATATCCGCGCCGCTCTTTGCAAACTCGGGGATGTACATATCCGCATTCTCAATCATCAGATGGACATCAAGCGTCAAATTCGTATGCGGGCGAACGGCTTTTACAACCAGTGGTCCAATCGTGAGATTCGGCACAAAATGACCGTCCATCACATCGATGTGGATCCAGTCCGCACCTCCCTGCTCTACTTCTTTAATCTCTTCTCCCAGGCGGGCAAAATCCGCGGAAAGAATCGACGGTGCAATCTTAACCATGTGTTCAATACCTCGGCTTTCTCTCTTTGATTTCCTGTAGAAATTGCAGATAGTTCTCATAGCGCGCAGGTTGAATTTCATGCGCTTCTACCGCTGCGCGCACCGCACAGCCCGGCTCATTCACGTGCAGGCAGCCGCGGAATTTGCATTCCCCGAGCATGGCACGCATTTCTTTGAAATACAGCCCGAGCTCATTCGCTTCAATCGATTGAAAATCTAGCGAGCTGAAACCCGGTGTATCTGCGACCCAGCCGCCTTCCGCCAGATGAATCAGCTCTACATGCCTTGTCGTGTGCCTGCCCCGACCCAATTTCTGGCTAATCGGAGCTGTTTCTAGTGAAAGCCCGCTGAATAAGGCATTTAATAAGGAAGATTTGCCTACCCCTGACTGGCCGGCGAAAACGGACAGGTGTCCGCCGAGATATGCACGAATATCTTCAATTCCCCTTTTGCCCTTCGAGCTGGTCACTACGACCGGATAGCCAATCGCATTGCAGCGCTCACGAATACGGTTGAGTTTCTCCTTATCGGATAGCAAATCAGCCTTTGTAAGGCAGATGACTGCATCTACGTTGGCCGCCTCCGTATGTACCAGAAACTTATCTAACAGCTGCGGATTAAAGTCCGGTTCGACGAGCGAAAAGACGAGAATCGCTTGATCGATATTGGCAATAGGCGGACGAATCAACTCGCTCGTCCGCGGTAAAATCTCGGTTATCGTTCCTTCCGTTCCGTTTGTTTCGTATACCACTTCGTCCCCGACCAGCGGAGTGATGCCTTTTTTGCGGAATACCCCTCTGGCCCGACATTGCCAGAGCGCATCACCGTCCTGCACATAATAATAGCCGGCCAGTGCTTTTACTATACGGCCCTGCGGCATGAGACCCCTCCAATTTTATTGAAAATCACTGTATTTAACCTGTTTTTCTTGATATAGTTGTCCGTCCCTGTATACCTGGATGATCGCATCCTGTGATGGCGAGAGGACGACAGGAACCTGAAACTGCGTACTTTGTTTAATCGTGTAGCTGTCCACCGTTTTGTTCTGTGCGGTGGCGTCCGTCACTTTAATCTCGATGTTGGCCTTCTCGCCCGGGTTCAAGTAGACGTCCACCGTCTCTTTTACCCGGCGCGCTTCCTCAGGCAGACCTTCGCTGACCGTGATGCGCACCCATGTACCTTTTTCGAGCTGATTATCCGGACGGTAAGACTGTTCGATTACAGTCCCTTCCGGCTCGTAACTCGGCTTCCTATCTATCTGCGGACGCAAGCCCAACTGTTCGAGCTTAAGCTTTGCCTCTTCCTCGGTCAAACCTACAAGTTTTGGCAACGTTGCCTTCTCCTGACCCTGGCTTACGACCAATGTCACTTCCGTATCGGATGCCACAATTTCTTGGCCGGCGGTCGGTGTCTGTCTCAGGATCGTACCGGCCGGCTGATCTTCACTTGTTTCTTTTTCAATATGATAATCTTTGTATTTGCCGGTAAGCTGGCTTTCCACATCATCGATGTTCTGTCCCACGAAATTAGGCATTGCTGTCTTCGGCTTGCCCTGGCTGACGATCAGCCGTACTTCGGAATTTTCTTTGACCTGCATGTTCGGCACCGGATCCTGCTTAATTACACGGCCGGGTGCCACTTTCTCATCGTACTGTTCCTGAATGGCCGGCCTTAATTTTAGCGCCTCCAGCTTCTGGCGTGCTTCATCAAGCGGCATATTCTGTACTGACGGCACGGTTACGTCCGGCACACGGAAAAATGAGAAGCCGTAAAAGACAGCGGCTCCGACCAGCATAAAAAACAGAAAAATCCCTGCAACCCAACCAACCGCTTTTTTCCAGGGCAGCGGCTTTGTATCCGTCTCTTCTACCGCGGCTTCTTCCCGAACCGCCGGTTTCTCCGCCGCTTCGCTCGGCTCTTTGACCGGCACAGCCTCTTCCTCGTCCCAATTACGTTTGCGCATCATCTCCGGTTTAATCGCCGGAATCACGCGCGTAATTTCCGGGTCTTCTTCCACCCCGTACTTCTCCGGAAGAAGATATACAGGCTCATTCCTGCGCTCCGGTGAGAGGGACGTCTGCAAGTCTTCTAGCATCTCACGCGCCGATTCATAACGGTACATCGGCTCTTTCGCCATAGCGCGGATGATGACATTTTCTAAGCTCTGCGGAATCTCCGGACGGAGCTTGCGCGGAAGCACATATGTCTCTTGCAGGTGCTTAAGCGCCACACTAATTGGCGAATCACCGGAGAACGGCAGTTCCCCCGTCAGCATCTCGTACAAAACAACACCAAGCGAATACAAATCCGATTTAGCACCGGCCGCGATACCCTTCGCCTGTTCCGGCGAAAAATAATGCACGGAGCCAAGTACGGAGCCGGTATGCGTAATTGTCACCGATGATACAGCCCGCGCGATACCGAAGTCGGTCACTTTAATGCGCCCGAATTTATTAATCAAAATATTATGCGGCTTAATGTCCCGGTGGATCAGCTCATTTTGATGCGCGTGGTCGAGCGCGTCGCAGATTTGAACCGCGATATCCACCGCTTCTTTCACATCCAGCGGAGCGTGTCCATTGATATATTTTTTCAATGTCATCCCTTCGACATATTCCATAACGATATAGTACATATCGTCCTCTTGGCCAATATCGTAGATGTTGACTACGTTTGGATGGGACAAGCTTGCCGCCGCCTGAGCTTCCCTATGAAAGCGGGCCACGAAATCATCGTCATTTCCAAACTGGGAGCGCAGCACTTTCAAAGCTACCGTGCGATTCAGCAGCGTATCGCGCGCACGGTAGACAATGGCCATCCCACCTTCTCCAATTTGCTGTTCAATTTCATAGCGCCCACCGATTCGCTTTCCAATCATCTGCAGGCTCCCCCCTTTCATTCTCCGGCCTCCGATTGATTACGCAGCAGGATGACCGTAATGTTATCTTCCCCGCCTGCATCCAACGCTCTTTCAATCAACTCGTCCGCCATCTCTTTAAGGGAGCCATTCGTAAGCACCTTCGCCATTGCCTCGCTGCCGATTTTGCCTGATAATCCGTCCGAGCAAAGCAGCAGCATGTCACCAGTATCCCAGTGCAAAATACTGAAGTCGGCCTTAACCTTCTTGTCGGTACCAAGCGCGCGCGTCAATATATTGCGCCTCGGGTGGTTGGCCGCTTCATCCTGTGTAATCTGGTGGTTACGCAACAACTCGTTAACCAGCGTATGGTCGCTTGTAATCTGCTGAAGAATGCCCTGGCTGTAGCGATAAATCCGGCTATCCCCGATATGGGCCAGCACGCCGAGCTGGTGGTTCATCAGAGCAATGACCACCGTTGTCCCCATCCCCCGGCATTCTTCATGCTCCTGTGCATATGTCAGAATACGCTCATTGGCCAGTTGAATCGCATTATTCAGCTTCTGCTGCAGCTCACTCGGCGTAGTATAATCGGTTATGTCCTTCAACGATTCACAGATAATATCAACCGCCATCTGGCTGGCGACGTCGCCCGCCTGATGGCCGCCCATGCCGTCAGCGACGATCGCGAGAATCCAGCCGTTATCATACCGCTGGATTCGTCCTGAATCTTCGTTCGTCTGTCTTACACAACCGATATGCGTCTGTATGGCTGACTCCATTCTATTCCTCACCTCTACGTCTGTTTCGCATGCTGGGCCCGCAGCTGTCCACAGGCCGCAGCGATATCACTGCCGTGTTCACGGCGAATCGTAGCATTGATTCCTTTCGCTTGCAAAGTTTTCTGGAATGTAAAAATATCGTTGCGCGCAGTGCGCACGTAGTTGCGTTCCGGCACATAGTTTACCGGAATGAGATTGACATGGCACAGCATGCCTTTAAGGAGCTCAGCCAGCTCTTCGGCATGCTCAGGTCTGTCATTCACCGAGCCGAACAAACCGTATTCGAATGTTAGGCGGCGACCGGTCGTTTTAATATAATACTCACAGGCTTCCATCAGCTCATCCAGCGGATAGCGCCGGTTCACCGGCATGAGACGCGAACGGATTTCCGTATTCGGTGCATGCAGAGAAATTGCCAGGTTTACCTGCAGTTTCTCATCGGCGAATCGGTAGATGTTCGGCACAATACCGCTCGTAGATACCGTGATATGCCGCTGGCCGATATTCAGGCCCTTGTTATCATTGATAATACGAAGGAACGCAAGCAGCGCATCGTAGTTCTCGAACGGCTCGCCGATCCCCATGACAACGACATGGCTGGCCCGCTCATTCTTAGCATCCAGCGCTTTTTGCGCCGCCAACACCTGCATGACAATCTCTCCTGCCTCTAGATTGCGCTTGAGACCACCCAGCGTTGACGCGCAGAACGTACAGCCGATGCGACAGCCAACCTGTGTGGTGACACAGATGCTGTTGCCATAGTTATGCCGCATGATTACCGTTTCGATCGCATGGCCGTCATGGAGTGAGAACAGGAACTTCACCGTTCCGTCCTGCGATTCCTGACGGGTAATCTCTTTTAGCGCATCCATGCGAAATGACGCGTCCAGTTTCTCACGCAGGGCTTTGGACAGGTTGCTCATCTCGGCGAATGACTCCACTCGCTTCCCATACAACCAATCAAATACTTGCCCGGCGCGGAACGCTTTCTCCCCGTTCTCTTCCATCCATCGTGTAAGCTCAGGGAGCGTCAGGCTATAAATAAAAGATTTCATTCTTGTAATCACCATTTCTTCTCAAAAGTTCACATCATATTGTATCACAAAACATTTCTAAAAAGAAAAAAGGAAGCATAAAACACGCTTCCTACTATTTTTTCATTTTTAGACGGGAAATAAAAAATCCGTCTGTACCAAAATGATGGGGCAGAATCTGCATATATCCTTCCGTCAATGTCCCGTACTTCTCCCTAATCGTTTCGGGCATGTCCTGCGCAAGCGTGCCGTCTAACTCCCAGGCAGGATGTTCAGCTATAAAACGGCGTACCAGTTGCTCGTTTTCCTCCGGTTGGACAGTGCAGGTACTGTACACGATTTTGCCGCCCGGTGCCGCAAGCTCTGCAGCCGCACAAAGAATCTTATATTGAATTTCGCTGATGGCCGATATGTCTTCCTGCCATTTGTGCCACTTAATGTCCGGCTTACGGCGTATAACCCCCAAACCGGTGCAGGGGGCGTCCACCAGAATTCGGTCGAATTTCTGCTTCGAAAACAGTTTGTCCGCGTTGCGTGCATCACCCTGGCGGCTTTCGATAATCGAAATACCGAGACGGAACGCATTCGCTTCAATCAGGGAAATTTTATGCGGATGCAGATCCAGTGCCGTAATCTCGCCTTTATTTCCCATCAATTCGGCGATATGCGTCGTTTTGCCTCCGGGAGCCGCACACACATCAAGCACCTTCATGCCGGACTTTGGTGCCAGCGCCCGCCCCACCAACATGGAACTCTCATCCTGCACAGTACACGACCCGCTTGCATAAGCCGGCAATTCCGCAATATTACCGATATCGCTTACAATGACACCTTCTGGAGCGACACGCGAAGGCTCCACTTCCGCATCGGTTTTCTGCTTTTCAATTTGTGCAATCAATTCATCCCGAGTCACCCGGAGCGTGTTGGCTCTAAGACTTACTACCGGCGGCAGGTTGTTGGCCGCACACATGCTTTCCGCCTCCGCCTCACCATATAGCTTCATCCATTCTTCCACCATCCACTCGGGATGCGAGTGGGCAAGGGCAATCCGCTTGACCGGCGGCAGATCGGTGGGAATTTCAACCTTCTCCGGTTGGCGCAGACGATTGCGCAGCACGCCGTTGACCATGCCTGCAATTCCTTTATGTCCCCAGGCTTTTGCAATTTCTACCGCTTCGTGTACCGCTGCGCGTTCCGGAATCCGATCTAAATATGAAAGCTGATAAAAGCTGATGCGCAGCAAATTGCGCACCCAGCCTTCCAGCTTGACCGGCGGCTGGGTCACAAATTTTCCGAGCATCCAATCAAGCGTATTCAATCGGCTAAGCGTACCGTAAACCAATTCCGTCGCCAATGCTGTATCGCGGCGCGAGAGCCTGGTTTGGTCAAGCGCGTGTTTCAACTCCAGGTTGCTGTACGCCTGCTTTTCTTCAATATCCGTCAGAACGCGTACGGCCAGTTCGCGGGCGTTTCTGGGAACCGGCAACGTTTTTCTCCGTTTACTCATCGGCCGTCTCCGTGGCAAATCGCATGCCGGGTTCAAGCGTGGAGCTACCGCGCACGTAGTCGGCGACCGCCATTGCTTTCTTGCCGGCAGGCTGGATACGAGTCAAACGCAGGATGCCCCGGCCCGTCTGTACATCCATGCCTTCCGGCGATACGGACAGAATGGTGCCCGGCTCCTTGTCATCACCGCCGTCTTCTTTTAACACATGCGTCTCCCAAACTTTCATCACCTGATTGTCCGCTACGGTGTACGCGACCGGCCACGGATTCAATCCGCGCACCTGGTTGAACAGCTCGCGGGCAGACTTCGTCCAGTCGAGACGCTCATCTTCCCGCTTAATGTTCCATGCGTACGTTACTTTCGATTCATCCTGCTTCTCCGGATCGATTTCACCGTTTATCAGCTTAGGGATTGTCTCGAGCAGCAGCTTGGCCCCGGCCCGGCTCAGCTTGTCGTGCATCGTACCGACGTTATCCGTTTCTTCAATCGGCACACGCACCTGGCTCAACATATCACCCGCATCCAATTTCTCCACCATATACATAATCGTTACACCGGTTTCCTTCTGGCCATCAATAATCGCCTTATGGATTGGCGCGCCGCCGCGGTATTGCGGAAGTAAGGAAGCATGCACGTTAATACAGCCGTACTTCGGATAATCAATCAGATCTTTCGGCAGAATTTGCCCGAATGCCGCGGTCACGATTAAATCCGGTTTATAATCAAGAATGTCCTGCACGCCGTCCACCTTCAGCTTCTCCGGCTGCAGTACCGGAAGACCGAACAGAAGCGCAGCCTCTTTCACCGGCGGGGCGGCCAGCTGCTTTTTGCGTCCCTTGGGACGGTCCGGCTGTGTAACCACCGCAACGACGTTATAGTTTTCTTCCATCAATTTTCGCAAACAGGGCACCGCGAAATCCGGGGTGCCCATAAATACGATTCGCACAAGCGTCCACTCCTTCTGTGTCTTATGCTTCTATTGTTCTTTTCCGGAGTACGTTCTCTCCGCCAGGTCGATGAATAGTACGCCGTTTAAATGATCGATTTCATGCTGAATGGCGCGTGCCAGCAAATCTTCGCCTTCCACAATAATCTCGTTGCCGTTACGATCCAGCGCTTTCGCTTTCACCCAGCGGGCACGGCGCACATCCCCTAACAGACCGGGAATGCTCAGGCAGCCTTCCGGACCGAATTGTTCTTCTTTTGCTTCAATGATTTCCGGGTTAATCATCTCAATAATGCCATCTCCAACATCAATGACAACGACCCGCTTTGTGATGCCGACTTGCGGCGCAGCCAGACCGACACCTTCCGCATCATACATCGTCTCAGCCATATCGTCCAACAATTTATGAAGATTCGCGTTAAACTTTGTCACTTCTTTGCACTTCTCCCGCAGTACCGGGTTCGGGTGCTTTACAATCATTCGGATGCTCATTCGTTTTGTTCCTCCCATATGAATCCGACTTATTTTCTGTGAAAATCATTAAAGAAAGAAGGAGAAGGAAGAGCCGGAGAAGAAAAAGGCGTTCGCCTTTTTCACCATGAAATCCTCTCCTCATTCTTTCCTCTCCTTTCTTTCTACCCTCTCAAACTTATTTTGTGCTACATCATCATCTGCGGATCTACATCCACCGTAAGCGTAATCCCCGTCTTCTTCCGTTCTTCGTCAAACGCCCGGATTACCCGTGCAACCGCGGGCAGGACGTTCGGATCGCTTTTATATTTTATCATGCATTGGAAACGATATCTATCTTTAATGCGAGCGATCGGGGAAGCGACAGGCCCCAATAAATAGGCGCCCGGTGGAATAATTTCGCGCAGCTTCTTCCCGAAGCGTTCAGCTGTTTTCACAAGCAGCGGCACATTTTCATGCGCCAATGTAAATAGGATGAGCCGATAGTACGGCGGGTAGTTCTTCTCATAGCGCTGCTTAATCTCTTCTACAAAAAAAGATTTATAGTCATGCCGGCTTGCATACTGAATGCTGTAATGCTCCGTATTGTACGTTTGCAGAATCACTTCACCCTTCTTCTCATGGCGGCCCGCCCGGCCTCCCACCTGGGTAATCAACTGAAACGTCCGCTCCGCCGCCCGAAAGTCCGGCAAGTTCAGCATGCTGTCAGCGGCCAGCACACCGACAAGTGTGACGTTCGGAAAATCAAGTCCCTTGGCAATCATTTGTGTGCCGAGCAGCACATCGCCTTTGCCTTCACGAAACGCCTGCAGCAATTTCTCATGTGCACCTTTACGCCCGGTCGTATCCACGTCCATCCGGATTACACGAATTCCCGGAAAATAGCGCGCCAGCTCTTCTTCTACTTTCTGGGTCCCCGTCCCGAAAAATCGGATATGCTCGCTGCCGCACTCCGGGCATACTTGCGGCTCACGTTCTGTATAGCCGCAGTAATGGCAGCGCAATGTCCGGTTACTGCGGTGATACGTGAGGGAAATGTCACAATGCGGGCACTGGGCCACATAGCCGCATGAACGGCACATAACGAACGTGGAGAAGCCGCGCCGATTGAGAAACATAACAATTTGTTCGTTTTTCTCAAGGCGGTCATTTATTCCTTCCATCAGCGTTTTGCTAAACATCGTCCTGTTCCCGTCTCTTAATTCTTCCCGCATATCTACAAGCCTAACCTCCGGCAGCGGCCGGTTTCCTACCCTTTCTGTCATTTCGAAGAACCGAATACGCCCCTTTTTCGCCTCATGGTAAGTTTCCATTGACGGCGTTGCACTGCCCAGTATGACGATTGCATTGTGTCGCATCCCCCGATACTGGGCAATCGTGCGCGCATGATAGCGCGGCGTTTCCTCCTGCTTATAGGAACCTTCATGTTCCTCATCTAAAATGATCAATCCCAGATTTTGAAACGGTGCAAATACGGCGGAGCGGGCACCGATCGCGACTTTCACTTCGCCGCGCCGAATCTTGCGCCATTCATCGTAACGTTCACCCTGGGACAGGCGGCTATGCATAACCGCCACCTGACTGCCAAACCGCCCTTTGAAGCGGTTGACCATTTGCGGGGTAAGCGCAATCTCCGGCACAAGCAAAATCGCTTCCCGGCCCTGCGCAATGGTACGCTCCATAATTTCAAGGTACACTTCCGTCTTGCCGCTTCCGGTGACACCGTGCAGAAGACACGGAAAATAGACGGGCGGATTCATCCCTGCGACGATGCCGTCAATCACGCTTTGCTGCTGCACGGTAAATGCATGCTTCGGTGCCGGTGTAAACTTGCGACCGGCGAACGGATCGCGGTAATTTTCAACTTCTTCTTTTGTAAGAAGTCCTTTGTCTACCAATCCTTTGACCGCGTGGTGAGAGATGCCGAGCATCGCAAGGAGTTCCGGCTGCGAAATTGGGCCATAGAAATGGATGAAGTGTGAGAGAATCTCCTTCTGCCGCACGGCGGTTTTTGGAAGCTTGGCGTGAGCAGCCTCAAGTTCTTCGACAGGTACGGCCGGCGAGAGGAGCGTGACTGTTTTCTTCGTGACACGATCGCCTACACTTTGCTCTACGTGAATTCGCTTCTGCTTTATGCCCTCATCAAGCCAGACCCCGGCTTCCGGGAACTCCTTTATTACTTTATTCCAAGAAATAGGCTGACGTTTCTCAATATATTGATAAAATGCCTGTTCTTCCGGCAATACAGGAATAAATGCTTTTCCCTCCGGCGTGAGCGAGATTTGTTTTTCGTAGCTGGAACGAAGCACTGCCGGAATCATGGATTGCAGTGCCGCATACTGCGTACACATGTATCGTTCGCTCATGCGGCCGGCCAGCCAGACCATTTCTTCAGTCAGCGGCGGTTCCACATCCAGCACATCAAGGATGTCACGCGTTTTCTGTACTTCAGATGTTTCCGACAGTTCCACAACAAATCCCTGTAGCTTGCGCGGTCCGAACGGCACGGAAACCCGGCTGCCGATGGCGACAAAAGGGGTAAGGGATGGGGGAATCCGATAATCGAACGGCCGATCGGTATCTACGACCGGCACATCAACAACAACGCGGGCAAACATCTACTCTCTCCGTTTCTTGCAGGCTTCAAGCACGGCATCCAACAGACGGTCGGCAATCTCCGCCTTGCTCATTTGCGGCAAATCTCTTTTTTCCCCGTCTTTTGTATAGATGGTAACAATGTTCGTATCCGTACCAAACCCCGCACCGCTCTGTGCCACATTATTGGCCACAATCATATCGGCATTTTTCCTCTCCAGTTTCCCCCGTGCGTTTTCCTCCACATTCTCCGTCTCCGCCGCAAATCCGACAAGGAACTGGTGCGTTTTCCGCTTGCCAAGCTCCGCAAGAATGTCGCGTGTCCGCTCAAGCTCAATCACTAAATCTCCGGGCTGCTTTTTCATTTTCTGACTATGTATGCTCTTTGGCCGGTAGTCAGCTACGGCCGCGGATTTAACAATCACATCCATCTTATCATAACGGGCTATAACCGCCTGATACATATCTTCGGCCGATACAACCGGAACGAACTCAACATCGGCAGGAGGGGTCAGATTGGTTTTTCCGCTGACAAGCGTCACCTGCGCGCCGCGTTTAGCTGCGGCTTCGGCAATGGCATAGCCCATCTTGCCGGTCGAATGATTTGTGAAAAAGCGGACCGGGTCGACCGCTTCTTGGGTCGCTCCCGCCGTTACCAGCAGACGTACGCCTTCCATGTCTCTATGCCGTTCATCAGCAAAAAACATTTCAATTTCCCCAAGGATATGCGCCGGTTCAGCCAGGCGCCCTTTGCCTGTCCAGCCGCATGCCAGGTAACCTTCTGCCGGTTCGATAAAGCGATAGCCGTATTCTGTGAGCCGACGCATATTATTCTGCACCGCCGGATGACCGTACATGTTTACGTTCATGGCGGGGGCAATCCAGACGGGCGCTTTTGTCGCCAAATATGCAGTCGTAACAATATCATCGGCAATACCGTTTGCCATCTTGCCGATGATATTGGCCGTCGCCGGTGCAACAAGGAACAAGTCTGCTCGGTCTGCTACATCAATGTGCGAGATGACCGCCGGGTTCGGTTCCTGGAACGTATCGGTCAGTACAGGATTCCTTACCAGGGCCTGAAACGTAATCGGCTGAACGAACCGCGTGGCCGACCCGGTCATCAACACCCATACATCGGCACCTCGCTGGGTTAGCTTACTACACAAATCAGCAACCTTATAAATCGCAATGCCTCCGGTGACACCGATGACAATGGTTTTTCCTTTCATTGCTCTCTCCCCTTTGCATTGAAAAGAAGCGCATATCGTGCCCGCCTGCATCGCTGCAAGCCCTGGTTCGATATGCGCTTCCCGTTGTGTGCGTTCGTTTGGCTTATGATTGGCTGGTCTTGTTAGCCCGTTCGAATTCAATCTTTCCGGCGTGCAGCTCTTCTAATGCAATGCCGACAAACTTATGAGAAACCGGCTTATCAACCAAAAACTTGTTCTGCTCACGCATCTGGCGCGCACGTTTAGAAGCGATACTTACCAACGTGTATTTACTGTCCACTTTCTGCAACAGTTCATCAACCGAAGGATAAATCATCTGTTAAAAAACCTCCTTAATCCAATCACGATATTTCGCGATTTGTCTTTCTTTTTTTAAATGCTCTGCCGTGATCACAGCCTGAATACGATCGCAAGCCTTGTCCACTTCGTCATTTACGATGACGTAATTATAATGATCCATCAACTCGATTTCCGCTCTCGCTACCATCATGCGGTTACGGATCGACTCTTCCGTCTCCGTACCGCGGCCGGTAATGCGGGAGCGGAGCTCTTTTAAATCCGGCGGCGCAAGAAAAATAAAGATACCTTCCGGAAACTTCTCTTTCACCTGCAACGCACCCTGCACTTCAATCTCCAGAATGACATCGCGGCCGCTCGCCAGCGTATCTTCCACAAATTGACGCGGCGTACCGTAGAAATTACCAACATATTCTGCCCATTCCAGCAGCTCGTCATTCTCGATCATCGCTCTAAATTCATCTTTCGTCTTAAAGAAATAGTTTACCCCGTCTATTTCTCCCGCACGCGGTGCGCGCGTGGTGGCAGACACAGAATACACAAGCTCTTTCATGCGTGGCCGAAGCGCAGCGCACACCGTCCCTTTGCCTACGCCGGACGGTCCCGACAAAACAAGCAACAACCCTCTGTCTTGCGTCATACAATCCCCCGTTTAATTATTCCTCAGAATCATCGTCTTTACTGGTCAGCCTGTGTGCTACCGTCTCCGGCTGCACAGCAGACAAAATTACATGATCGCTGTCTGTTACGATAACCGCGCGCGTACGTCTGCCATACGTAGCGTCAATCAGCATTCCACGGTCCCGCGCTTCTTGGATAATGCGTTTAATCGGAGCAGATTCCGGACTCACAATCGAAATAATGCGATTGGCTGAGACAATATTGCCGAATCCGATATTAATCAATTTAATGGCCATTCATGTACGCCTCCCTATTTTCAGCGGGATAGTAAAGTTAACTTTTATTCTACTGCTTTATTCTATATTTTGCACCTGTTCTTTCACTTTTTCTAGCTCAGCTTTCAAAATGACCACTTTTTGACTGATTTCGAGATGATTCGCTTTGGCGCCAACCGTATTAATTTCCCTGTGGCATTCCTGCA
>NZ_DFMZ01000027.1:33446-42481 GCF_002375825.1 Aneurinibacillus sp. UBA3580 | reverse complement strand
AAGGAAAAGAGAGAAGAGAACGAGGGGATGATTTCAATGTGGAAAAAGGCGAAGCCCTTTTTCTTCCTTAGATCTTTTTTCCTCCCTCTTCTCCCTCTTTCTTCATGATTTTCACAGAAAAAAGAAAGCTTAAAAGCTTTATCTTAATAAAGCTTTTAAGCCTTCTGTATCACAAGCAGTAAAAACGGCCATTACTCAAAGTCAAGAACGAATTCCTCATCCTTGTTGTCCTGATCAGCCGGCGGCAGCGAAACTGCCTGATCTAAACCATAGTGCTCACGAATCTTCATTTCGATCGAGTGCGCAATATCCGGATTCTCTTTGAGGAACTGCTTCGCGTTCTCACGCCCCTGTCCGAGGCGCTCTTCATTATAAGAGTACCAGGCACCGCTCTTGTTCACGATGTCAAGCTCCGTACCGATATCAAGCAAACTTCCTTCGCGGGAAATGCCTTCTCCGTACATAATATCTACTTCAGACGTTTTAAATGGCGGAGCCACCTTGTTCTTCACGACTTTAATCTTTGTGCGGTTTCCTACCATGTCATTGCCCTGCTTAAGAGTTTCTACACGGCGTACGTCCAGACGTACACTGGAGTAGAACTTGAGAGCACGTCCACCCGGCGTTGTCTCCGGATTTCCAAACATAACTCCAACCTTTTCGCGGAGCTGGTTGATGAAAATAGCAATCGTTTTAGATTTATTGATAGCGCCTGCCAGCTTGCGCAGTGCCTGGGACATCAAACGTGCCTGCAGACCAACGTGCGAATCGCCCATCTCGCCTTCGATTTCGGCTTTCGGCACAAGTGCAGCTACAGAGTCGACTACAATGATGTCAATCGCGCCAGAACGTACCAGCGCCTCCGCAATCTCAAGTGCCTGTTCCCCTGTATCCGGCTGGGAGAGAAGCAATTCGTCAATATTAACGCCTAGCTTGCGTGCATAGACCGGATCAAGCGCATGTTCCGCATCGATGAACGCAGCAGTGCCGCCCGTTTTCTGTACTTCGGCAATCGCGTGCAGCGCTACCGTAGTCTTACCAGACGATTCCGGACCGTAGATTTCGATAATCCGACCACGCGGATACCCTCCGATACCGAGCGCGATATCAAGCGCAATCGAACCACTGGATACGGTAGACACCTGTTGTGTGGCAGCCATCTCCCCCAGTTTCATTACGGAACCCTTACCGAATTGTTTCTCGATTTGGCGCAGGGCCATATCTAAAGCAGCTTTGCGATCGGACAAAGCCATCGCTCCCTTCGTTGTATTTATATCAACTACTGTCGTTTAAGTATCTTAACTACGTACTTTATTGTACCTCTTTTTTACCCGTTTGCCAAGCATTTTTCACGAACATTTATTCGCTTTTTATTAAAAATTACTATATTTTTCCATATATATGTTAACTTTATTTTTGTAATAGTTGACAATAAAGCATGATTACTTTTACTCTGACAATAGCTCTCTTTCTAATGTCCATCCTTCTCTCGCTCTTTGCCATAATTATGTGTCAAATCGTCAACAGCCTATTTCGGTATTACGCCATTTTAAATGAAAAGGAGGAAGTTTCATGAAGCAGGGACACGCATTATTTGTCACCGGTACGGATACAGGCGTCGGAAAAACAATGGTTACCGGTCTTTTAACTGCACTGTTTGCTATGGGCGGGTATGATGCTATTCCGTATAAGCCGGTGCAAAGCGGAGGCATTCGCAGCGACCTGGGACTTGTCGCTGAAGATGTGGAATTCTATCGGTCGCTTTATCCCTTGCCCTATGATCAAAATACGCTCTGTACATATTGTATGGAGCCGGCATTATCACCCCATCTGGCGGCGCTGCAAACCGGGGTATGTATCGAGCCCGAGCATATTGCCGGCCATCTTCAAAAGCTGCGTGCATCCCATGATTTTGTATTTGTAGAGGGGGCGGGTGGACTGGCTGTTCCCCTGCGAGAAGATGAACGGGGTATCTATATGACTGTCGACTTGATCGAGCGCCTGCGTTTGCCGCTTCTGCTCGTTACCCATCCTGGACTGGGCACCATTAATCACACAATACTGACAGCCTCCTATGCGCAAATACGAGGAATTCCGATACTCGGTATCATCGTCAACCGCATGCCGCTTGCACCGGGCGAAATGGAGCAGGATAACGTGCGCATGATAAGCAAGCTGACCGAACTTCCCGTGCTGGGTACTTTCCCTGAGATGGAACAAAAAGAACCGAAAGCGCTTCGTACACGGCTGCATGAATTGCACAAATGTATCAATCTGGCTCTGCTTCTTGAACGCCTGGAGCAGGCGGAAGAAAAACTTATGCAAACAAAAGGAACGGAGGAACACTAATGCAACTATCTACTCATGATTTAGAACGCTGGGATAAAGAATATGTGTGGCATCCTTTCACCCAGATGAAAGCCTATCGCCGGGAAAAGCCGCTTATCATTGAACGCGGGGAAGGTAGCTATCTGTACGATATCGAGGGGAATAAGTATCTGGATGGCTACTCCTCCCTCTGGGTGAACGTGCACGGGCATAACCATGCGGAACTTAACGCTGCGCTACGCGAGCAAGCGGGCAAGATTGCCCACTCTACACTGCTCGGAGCAGCCAACGTTCCCTCCATTTTGCTTGCGAAAAAACTGGTGGAAATTACACCGCAGAGCTTGACCAAAGTATTCTACTCGGACTCGGGTTCAACCTCGGTAGAAATCGCGCTCAAAATGGCTTACCAGTACTGGCAATTGAAAGACCCGGTACGCTTCTCGGGAAAAAAGAACAAATTCATCTCGCTTCGCGAAGCGTATCACGGTGACACGATCGGATCAGTCAGCGTAGGCGGCATGGAAACATTCCATCACATTTTCAGACCCCTTCTATTCGAACGTCTGGAAACACCGGCACCGTATACATATCGTCTGACGGAAAATAATGATGAGGAAGCCTGCAAAGCCTTATGTCTCGATGCGCTCGAAGCGCTGCTTAAAGAACGGCACGAAGAAGTGGCCGGGCTGATTATTGAACCGCTGGTACAGGGGGCCGCGGGAATGATTACCGCGCCCGACGGTTTTCTGCGCGGCGTACGCGAGCTCTGCACCCGCTATGAAGTCCTGCTGATTGCTGACGAGGTGGCGGTCGGCTTCGGACGGACGGGCACGCTTTTCGCCTGCGAACAGGAGGGGGTCGAACCGGATTTTCTCTGTGTAGCCAAGGGGCTGACCGCCGGCTATTTGCCACTGGCCGCCACACTGACAAGCGAAGAAATATTTAACGCATTTCTCGGCGAGCCTGAAGAGCTGCGTACCTTCTTCCATGGCCATACGTATACCGGAAACCAGCTTGCCTGTGCGGTTGCGCTAAAAAATCTTGAGCTTATCGAGCAAACCGGCCTTATCGCCTCTCTGGAGAAGAAAATTAACTTTCTGGCACAGAAGCTTGCACCATTCCGTACCCTGCCTCATGTGGGCGATGTACGGCAGCGCGGCATGATGGTAGGCATTGAGATAGTCCAGGACAAAGCAAGCAAAAAACCGTTCCCGATACACATGCAGGTAGAACATCATATTATTCTGCACGCCCGGCGTAACGGCGCCATTATTCGCCCGCTCGGTCCTGTTATCGTGCTGATGCCGATTCTGTCGATGAGTCTTGAAGAATTAGATAGGCTGACCGATATTACGTATAAAGCAATTGAAACGGTAACTGCGCAGACATATTCAGCGCTGAAATAGCATTCGTAAAAAAAGTCCTCCTGCCATCGGGCAGGAGGACTTTTTGTTTAGCGTTTGGAACGCGGCTTGGCGGGCTCGATGTTTACCCGTTTACCCTTAATCCGGGAGTGACGCAATGCTTCGTATACGAACGGTGCAATTTCCTGATCAACTTCGATAAAGGTAAAGTTATCGAAAATATCAATCCGGCCAATCGCCTTGCTGGAAGCACCGACCAATTCCGAGATTTCCTTAACCAAATCCGGCGGACGCACATCGAGGCTGCGGCCGATGTTCATGAAGAAACGAACCTTGCCTTTGGATGCGCCGGTATCGCCAAAATCATACAATTCTTCTTCCGCTGAAGACACAGAAGGCGCAAACGCAAGTGACAGTGCGGCTGCCGCTATCTTTTCCAGCGGATATTGTTCTTTCAGTTGTGCCACCACATCAAGGAACGGCGTCATATCTTCGTCCCCTTCCACCAGTGCAATCAACTGCTCTTTCCAGATTGTTTGCTGGCGTTCCATGACCTCTTCGATGGACGGCACGTTACGGGATTCAAGCGTCGTCTTGGAGATTTTTTCAATCGTGCGCAGCTGTTTCATTTCCCGCGGCGTCACCAGCGTCATTGCAATGCCTTTACGTCCCGCACGACCGGTACGACCAATACGGTGGACATAACTCTCCGGGTCCTGCGGAATATCATAGTTTACTACATGCGATACATTTCCCACGTCAATACCGCGTGCGGCCACGTCAGTAGCTACAAGCAGTTCAATCGTCGAGTCGCGGAACGATTGCATCACTTTATCGCGCTGCGCCTGGCTTAAATCACCGTGCAGACCACTCGCCAGATATCCTCGTTCCTGAAGCGCTTCCGTCAACTCGTCCACCCCGCGCTTCGTACGGCAGAAAACGATGCCAAGCTCGATTTCCTCACTGTCAAGAATGCGACAGAGGCTTTCAAGCTTACTGCGCTCAAATACTTTGTAATATACTTGCTCAATGGTCGGCGCGGTGACTTCCTTACGGCTAATCGCAACGGTTTCCGGGTTATTCATATACTTGCGGGAGAGACGTAGAATTTCCTGCGGCATCGTCGCCGAGAAGAGGAGCGTCTGGCGATCGGTCGACGTCTCTTTGATAATGGCTTCAATGTCTTCCTGAAAGCCCATATCAAGCATTTCATCCGCTTCGTCAAGCACCAGCATGCTTACCTGGTCGAGACGCAGAGTCTTGCGGCGCAGATGATCAAGCACCCGGCCCGGCGTACCGATCACAACCTGTACGCCCTGCTTCAAAGCGCGAATCTGGTGTCCGATGGACTGTCCCCCATAGATAGGCAGCGTACGTACCCGCTTATATTTAGCGATTTTGCGCAGCTCGCCCGATACCTGGATCGCAAGTTCCCGCGTAGGCGTTAACACGATTGCCTGCACGGCGTTGCGGTTTGTCACCTTTTCAATCAGCGGAAGACCGAATGCGGCCGTTTTGCCGGTACCGGTCTGCGCCTGGCCGATTAAGTCATGACCTTCAAGAATTTTCGGAATGCATTGTTCCTGAATCGGTGACGGTTCCTCAAAGCCCATATCGTGAATGGCCTGCTGAATCGTCTTATGCAAAGCAAAATCAGAGAAATGTGCCATTTAAAAACCACCTTTTTTTATTCGTTCAAGCATCGTAAAAATTGCATACTTCGCCGCGCGAAGCTGGATGGCAGGACGCTGCCCCGATAGGCGAAACGTTTTTATTTCCGTGTGCATCCCGTCGGTTGCACCGATGTACACGAGACCGACAGGCTTATCTTCCGAGGCGATTGGCCCGGCTTCACCCGTAATCGAAATACCGTACGTACTGCCAAGCCGCACGCGGACCTGCTCGGCCAGAATCCTGGCCGTCTCTTCGCTGACCGCCCCTGCCGATACCAGAACATCCTGCGGTACCGTGAGCAGGCTCTCCTTCACATCATTCGTATAACAAACAATCGAGCCTTTCAGTGCGGCTGAGCTTCCCGGAATCGATGTGACCAGATGACTAACCAGCCCTCCGGTAATACTCTCGGCGAACGCTACCGTTTCGCCTCTTTCGGTCAGTTGGCGTACCAGAACGGATTCGAGCGAATCGTCGTTATATCCGTAGATAAACTCTCCAACACGTCTATTGATTTCATGCTCAACGCTTCGGATCATCTCTTCGGCTTCCGCTACGCTTTTCGCCTTGGCGGTCAGACGGATTGTTACTTCCCCCTCTTTTGCAAGCGGGGCGATGGTCGGATTACTTTGTCCATCAATCAAATCAATAAGTTCTTCTTCCAGCGCCGATTCCCCGATACCAAAGAAACGAAGCACTTTTGAATGTACAACGTACTGATCACGAATGAGCGACAGCAGATGCGGCAGACCATATGTAGTAAACATTGGATACAGCTCGCGCGGCGGTCCCGGCAGCATCATTACATATTTGCCTTTATGCTCTATGACCATGCCCGGTGCCATACCGTGGTCATTGGGCAGCACGTGACTGCCTTCAATCACAAGCGCCTGCTTGCGGTTGTTATCTGTCATTTTAATACCACGTTTTTCAAAATACGATACAATCCGGTTTAGGGCCTGTTCATCATGTACCAGCGGACGTGCCACCGCACGCGCCACCGTCTCTTTCGTCAAATCATCTTTCGTAGGACCAAGTCCGCCCGAAAAAATAATCAGATCTGAGCGCGTGAACGCTTCTTGAATAAGCTTGTACAAGCGGTCCGCATTGTCACCGACGACGGTATGGTAGTAGACGCCAATTCCGACTTCGGCAAGCTTCTGTGAAAGGAACTGGGCGTTCGTGTTGGCGATTTGCCCGAGCAACAGTTCTGTTCCAACCGCAATAATCTCTGCTTTCATACGCAAACTCCTTCCAAATAAATCAACCGCCGGATACGGCGGATGAAGTTACGCGAGCGGAATTACTTTTTTGTTCTTCACAAAGTATTCCACGCCGGAAACAATCGTCATAATAACCGCTATCCATACCATGATTGTGGCGAACGGGAAGTGCCATGTCTCGAACGGGAAATTCTGCAGAATGAGTGATGCGACCGCGATAATTTGGAACACTGTTTTCCATTTCCCCAACTTGCTTGCGGCAATAACCAACCCTTCCGCAGCAGCCACCAGGCGAAGTCCCGTAACAGCGAATTCACGGCTAATGATGACGACCGCCACCCATGCGTCCAGACGCTGCATCTCTACGAGCGAGATAAGCACGGCAGAAATAAGCAGTTTATCAGCCAGAGGATCAAGAAACTTGCCCAAATTAGTCACCATCTTGCGTGAGCGGGCGATATACCCATCCAGTCCGTCCGTGATAGCGGCAATAATAAAAATAAGAGCGGCAATAAACTCGCTGTATGTAATATGTACGCCTCCGACTTTGATCGCTCCCAGGTCATCAAACCGTACGAGCAAAAAAATCATAACCACCGGCACGAGAAAAATTCGTGCCAGTGTAATCCGATTGGCCAGGTTCAACTAGATAACCTCCCCCGCAAGGTCAAAATCGTACGAATGAGTGATGCGTACCGGCACTATCTGCCCCAGCTCTCCCTTATATCCAGTTACAAACACTTCTCCGTCGATTTCGCTGGCATCGAACTGCGAGCGGCCGATATAGACATTATTCTTACCGTCGTATCCTTCAATAAGCACAGAAACGACTTTACCGACAAATCGGCCGTTGCGCTCGCTCGCAATTTCACGCTGTACTTCCATCAGCTCATTCGCCCGGCGTTCAATCACATCCTGCGGCAGTTGATCTTCTAAGCGAGCGGCCGCGGTGCCTTCTTCCTGGGAATATGTAAATACACCAAGACGATCGAACTTGATTTCGCGCAGGAATGCTTTGAGATTCTCAAACTCTTCTTCCGTCTCTCCCGGGAATCCAACAATAATGGAAGTGCGGAGCGCCACATCCGGCACGGCGGCACGAATCTTGGCAACCAGCTCACGGGTGTCACGCTGGCGTCCGGGTCGAAGCATGCGCTTCAATACGCGATCCTCGCTATGCTGAAGCGGCATATCCACATATTTGCATACCTTTGGATTAGCAGCCATCTCTTCGATAAGCTCGTCCGTAAAGTATCCCGGATACGCATAGTGCAGACGAATCCATTCAATACCATCGACTTTCGATACTTTACGCAAAAGTTTATGCAATACACGTTCGCCATAAATATCAAATCCATAGTTGGTCGAATCCTGGGCAATAAGGTTGACTTCTTTTACCCCCTGCGCCGCCAGCTCTTTTGCTTCCGCAACAATGGATTCAATCGTACGGCTGCGGAATGCGCCGCGCAGCTGCGGGATAATACAGAACGTACACTTGTTGTCGCATCCTTCCGCAATCTTGATATAGGCGGAGTATGTACCTGCATCGACCTTGCGTCTTGTTACATTCTCATAAGAGAATGCCGGATTTCCCACGAAGATTGGCTTCTTGCCTTCCAGTGATTCTTCAATAATTTGATTGATTTTATCAAAATCGCCAGTCCCGACAATTCCATCGATCTCCGGCATTTCATCCATTAGTACTTCTTTGTAGCGCTGCGTTAGGCATCCTGCTACAATCAATGATTTCAGATTGCCGCTCTCTTTCAAATCGGCCACTTCCAAAATCGTATTGATCGATTCTTCTTTCGCTGCGTCAATAAAGCCGCACGTATTGACAATGACCACATCGGCTTCCTGCGGGTCATCTACGAGAAGGTAGCCGCGTTCATCGATCAACTGCGACATAATATCCGAGTCGACGAGGTTTTTCTCACATCCAAGTGTGATAATCGCTACTTTCTCTTTTGTTGCTGTTTTATCCAATTGATTTCCTCCGTCCGATAGACAAAAGAGTCTAATTTTCCATCTACCAGTATAATATACTGAAAAAAAGGTGTCAAAAGAAAAGCCCCTGAGAACTCAGGGACCTACTTGCGTATAATCTTAATTCGCTGCGAAGCCGTCTTCTTAGCTTGCGACATGTCAATCGGCTGTCCGTTCACCACGACTTCTACGTCACGTGCACGCGCGATGCGCAGCAGCGCTTCGTTACCTTTGTCCTGTGTCACCTCAAATGTTTGGCTTTGCCCTTCCTTCAATGTTTGCTGTGTAATAAGGCCGTCTTTTCCGGAAATGTCCATCCAGTGGTCACCCGTTTTGGCCGTAACCTTAACCGTAATCTTATCCGCCCCGGTCACCTCGAAATTCATCGTTGATCCCGTTTTTGGCAGCGGTGTAACCTTCCCGGCGGCTGCGGGCTGCTGGACCGGTTGCTGCGGCTGCG